>SVIX01000076.1 GCA_015069285.1 Clostridiales bacterium
TCCGTCAACGGCACGGAAGACGCTTTTACAGAGATAACGATATCCTCCACGCCGAATTTTTCCAAAATCCCTACGTTATAGAGCGCGCTTTCCACCAAAGAAAACTCGTTCTTGCCGTATTTTTCCAAAAAATTCTTTTCAATACTACCTGTATTCGAGCCAACTCTCACGGGGATTTTATGCGCTTTAATGCAATCCGCAACGTACTTAATCTCCGTTTCGCCCCCGATATTGCCGGGATTAATACGCACCTTTTGCGCCCCGTTTTCGATTGCCATAACGGCAAGCTTGGGCGAAAAATGGATATCCGCAACGAGGGGCAACGTTATTTTGCTCGTCACCGCGCGCACGGCAAGCGCGTCCGCTTCGTCCAAAATCGCCACGCGGACGATATCGCAACCCGCCTGTTGCAAGGCGGTAATTTGCGCCACCGTTTTTTCTACGTCCGACGTTTTCGTCGTCGTCATCGATTGAATTTTGATACGCTCTCCCGCGCCGAGCTTTACTCCGCCAACGGAAACGAGCCTCGTGTTAATTCCCATTTTTTTCCTTCTTATCCGCTTTCATCATTTGTTTCAGCTCAGACATAAACGAAGACAAGTCCTTAAACGAGCGGTACACGGAAGCGTAGCGAACGTACGCAACCTCGTCCACCTTTTTCAAGCGTTCCATGACCATTTCGCCAATTGCTTTCGTCGTGATTTCGCTTTCCATACTGTTATACACTTGTTTGGAAATATCCGCCACCATTTCGTCGATAACCGACATCGGTACGGGGCGTTTTTCGCACGATTTTATAATACCGTTGCGCACTTTTTCCGCGTTAAACGATTGCCTTGTTCCGTTATTTTTTACCACCAAAATAGGCGTCACTTCTATCGTTTCGTAGGTAGTAAATCTTCTTCCGCAACCAGTACATTCTCTCCTACGACGAATCGTTCTATCGTCGTCTGCCGAACGGGAATCGATTACCTTACTGTCCGTGCAATCACAATATAAGCATTTCATACGTTTTCACCCCTTTTATTTTTTCTTGCCTTTGCGTTTGCGAATTTCCGCAACCTCTTTTTCATAACCGTTGTTGCTCGGCGTATAGTACACTTTATCTTTGAGAGAATCGGGCAAATATTGCTGTTCTACGTATCCGCCGTAGCTATGCGGATATTTATAATTTTGGCTGTTTGCCTTATCCTCCTTACTCCCGTACGAATTATCCTTCAAATAGGGAGGCACGGCGTCGTCCCGCACGTTTCTCGCGTCTGCCTTTGCCGAATACATGGCCTCCACTACCGAATTACTCTTTTCCGCTTCACACACGTAAATTATCGCCTCGGAAAGAGGTATCATCGCCTCGGGATACCCGATTTTTTCAAGCGCGTACATCGCCGAAGTGGCTATTTGCAACGCTCTCGGGTCTGCCATGCCCACGTCCTCGGCAGAATGCACCACCAAACGACGAGCAATCAGCATCGGGTCGCACCCGCCCTCGATTAAACGCATCGCATAATATAAGCTTGCGTTGGCGTCGCTTCCGCGGAGCGATTTACAAAAGGCAGACAAGAAATCGTAATAGCTATCCTCGTTATAGGAAAGCGCCTTTCTTTGAATCGATTGTTCCGCGTCGGAAAGGGTGATATGTACTTGCCCCTCGCTATTGGGTTCGCTTGTCAAAGAGGCAAGCTCTAACGCGTTATACGCCGTACGCAAATCCCCAGCGGAAACGCGCGCAATATGCAAAAGCGCGTCCTCGTCCGCAAGTACGTTTTGCTTACCCAATCCTTTATGTCTATTTTTGAGCGCATTTTTAAGTGCGCCGACAATGTCTTCGTTTGTTAAATGCTTGAACTCGAACACGCGACAACGGGATACGATAGCAGGCGTCATCGACGCATACGGATTTTCCGTTGTGGAACCGATAAAAATAACCGTACCCTGTTCGATTGCAGGCAGAAGCGAATCGCTTTGCGTTTTGCTAAACCGATGGCACTCGTCCAACAAAAGATAGGTACGTTTATTGAACATCTTTAAATTATCACGCGCCGTTTCCACCGCTTTCTTCACGTCCGCAACCCCAGCGTTTACGGCGTTGAGCTTGATAAACTCGCCGTTCGTACGAAGTGCGATGATATTGGCAAGCGTGGTTTTTCCGCATCCGGGTGGACCCCAAAAAATACAACTGCCCAGCCTATCCGTCGCAATAGCACGACGAAGAAGCGAGCCCTCTGCAACGATATGCTTTTGCCCGATAAATTCGTCTAACGAATTTGCACGCATACGTTCCGCCAAGGGACGCGCCGTTTCTTCATTTTTATTAAAATCGAATAAATCCATACCTTTATCTTCCGTCTTTATTCCAACGCTTTTTTTATTTCCTCTACGTGCCGTTTACCCGCCTCGTAGCCACGCTCGTAAGCGAGCGCAAACCGCTTAAACTCGTATTGGCTCATTTCACTCAAATCAGGCTCAACCCAAACGTCGTAAAGCGCCTTTTCCGCCTCCCTATGTTCTTTCGTGCGCAGGTTATCGGTGATGTCCATAACACCAAGCAATACGCCCACGGACGAAGGATTGGTTTTTTTTGCACGGGCGCCAGCCCAATACGTCTACGGCAACCACGACGTCCGCGCCCATCTCTTTCACCGCCTTATACGGCACGCGCGTT
>SVIX01000023.1 GCA_015069285.1 Clostridiales bacterium
AAAAATATAACCATTTTAACTCTATCTTTTGTGGTAAAGATAAAGCCCACCATATTTCGCTTTTTTGCGAAGTATAGTGGGCTATACTTTTGTATCAAATTAAAATTCCCTTATAGGAACTCCATAAAAGCCACTTTTTTATCTTTTGGAAAATTTACAACCGCAAAAGTCTTGGCGGTATAAATCGTATTCGTTGGAAAGTTCTATCGAACGGTGATATCCGCCCTTTTTCTTAAAATCGGATAGCAAATAAGAAACGCCGTATTCCTCCCCTAACCGTTCTCCGATTTCATTCAGCCATTCGGCGTTTTTATACGGACTAAGCGTAAGCGTGGTGCAAAACCACGAAAAGCCGTGTTCTTTGGCGATTTGCGCCGTTTTCGTAAGGCGCAAGGCGTAGCAGGCGTAACAGCGTTTGCCTCGTTCGGGTTCGCTTTCTAAACCTTTCGACGTATTTTCAAACGCCTCTTTGTCGTAATCGCAATCTAAAATCTCCGCCCAACCCGTTTCCTTCAAAAAACGAATTTGTTCCGCTTTGCGTTTTTCGTACTCCGCCTCTTCGTCGATATTCGGATTATAATATAACACGGTGATTTTGAACTTCTCTTTTAACCGCTCCAAGCACGCAGAAGAACAGGGCGCGCAACAACTGTGCAAAAGCAAGTCCGTCCCCGTATCTATTCTATCCATTATTTTCAGCATTTCCAATTCAAAATTTCGTTTCATAGCCATATTATACCCCCCAACGCCCCTCTTTGTCAACCTGCGAAGGGAGGTTTTTTGCAAAAATCCCGTTACCGTCTTGACAAAACCGTCCTTTCCCTTTATAATGTAAGTATCTATGGAATTACTTATCCCCGTTGCCTTCGGGCAAGAACAAATTGTAAAACGGCAACTGCTCTCCCTCGGCTTTGAAAAAGCGCCCGCAGAAAACGGGCGTATTGAACTTACGGGCGATTGGCAAGCGGTGGCAAGGCTCAACGTCTTTTTGCGTAGCGGAGAACGGGTGCTTATCCGCCTCGCGCGCTTTCACGCCGTCACCTTCGACGAGTTATACGAAGGCGTTTACGCTATCCCGTGGGAAGATTGGCTCACGCTGGATTCGCAAATTTTAATGGACGGAAAAAGCGTACAAAGCGCGCTCGTCGCAATCAAAGCGTCGGGTGGCGTTGCGAAAAAAGCGATTATCCGTCGGCTTTCGGATAAAATCAAAACGGGCAGAAAAACGTTTAGCGAAACGGGCGCGCGCTCCATCGTCGGCGTGTCTATTTATAAAGACGAAGTGACGGTAACGCTCGACACCTCGGGCGAAGGTTTACACAAACGCGGATACCGTACCCTTTCGTATAGCGCGCCCTTAAAAGAAACGCTGGCGTCGGGAATTATCGATTCCACTTTCTATAACCCTGAAAAGGATATGGAAAAACCGTTCGCGGATATTTTTTGCGGTAGCGGAACGCTCCCTATAGAGGCAGGATTAAAAGCTTTGAAAATCGCGCCGGGCGCGAAACGGAGCTTTGATTTTGAAAAATGGGCGTGCGCGCCGAAAAGCGTTACTGCGCTTGCGCGCGAAGAGGCGGAAGATAACGTTTTACGCTCCGCAAAACCGGATATTTACGGCGCGGATATCAGCAAAGAGGCGATTTCTATCGCCAAATACCACGCAAAACAGGCGGGCGTGGACAAAGTTATCCGTTTTGAAGTGGCGGACGCGAGAAAGTTTACCAGCGAGAAAAAATACGGCGTTCTCCTTTCCAATCCCCCGTACGGGGAGCGGTTATCCGACGCAAAAGAAGCGCAAGCGCTTATGCGCGATTTGGGAAAAACCTTCCGTTCGCTTTCCGATTGGAACGCCTATATTTTAACTTCTTTGCCTGAATTTGAACGGTATTTTGGGAAACGGGCGGACAAAAAGAAGAAACTATACAACGCCAATCTCTCGTGCGGTTTGTACGCTTATTTTGGAAAACCGCCCAAAAGCGAGGATACGAAGGAGTAAACGATGTTCGATTACACGAAAACGGTCATACAAAAAATTAAATCGGATTTCAACGCGCTCGTTGCGTTATTTCAATTTTCCACGCAAGTTTTCTATATGTTGTACTTAGCGTACGCGCTTATCAAAGGTACGGGGATTTGGTGGATAAATCTCGTCTTGCTATTGCTCTCTATTGCTTTTTTCGTCTTTTCCGTTTTGAAAAAAACGGGAAGACTGCAAGACAAAACCAAAAACGAACGGATAAAACGCGTTTACGTTTGGTGCAAACGGATTATTAAATTATATCCCATTGCTTTAATGGTCTACACCGTATACGCCACCACGCAAAACGTGGACACGCTTTCCGTTCTTTTAACCGCGCTAATGATTGTCGGATGGGTGCTGGGCATCGTGTTCGAATTGCTCACCTATTTCCTCGTCAGTCGTTTTGAAATGATTATAGAAGGCGTAAAAGCCGACTGTGAGGACCTTCCCGTTATCGGCAATTTCGTTAAAAAGAAAAACGACGCGGGAAACCCCGCTACCCCTCCCTCCAAACACCGTCAATGGTTAAACAAAAAAGTATCCGAAAAACGCGCTTTACGCAAGCAGGAAAAGGAAGAAAAGAAAGCGCAGGCAAAACTTGAAAAACAACGGGCGAGACTAGAGCGAAAAAACAAACGCAAACCCAATTAAACGCAAAAAAACGACGGAAGCCGAATCCCTGCAAGGGATTCGGCAACTAAATAAATCCGTATACGGATTTGTTATATTTGCTAACGCAAGTGATATTGCTAACGCAGTTATATCTTGCTACGCAAGGTTAAGGATTTATTTAATATCACTTTGGCTTTGCCAAAATATAACTGTTGAAAAACAATATCACTTTTAGCCACGAGGCTAAAAATATAACTAATATATGCTTAATATTTTATGGATAAGACAAGCACACTATATTTCACTAAAAGTGAAATATAGTGTGCTTTTACTTTTATTTTGGGCGAAAATTCCTTAATTCCGCCGTTCTTTTATTAGAGAGTAAATAGGTATGTATAATCTTTTTTATTTTTGGTCGGATTTATCCGATTTTTTTTGAACGGAAGGACAACTTTTACAATTTCCGTTACACGCACAGTCGCAACAACCTCCGCTCTTGCCCGTTTTCTTTTTCCAAATTGTCCAAGCGGTTACGCCGACGACGGCAACCACCGCCAAAACGATAATTAAAATATCCCAAAACATTATTTTCTACCTTTAAACATTCCTTTCAAACTGCCTTTTTTTCCATACCAAACGATACCTATCGTCAAAAGCACCGCTACCGCCAAAAGACAAACGCTCGCAATTATCGCCCAAGTCGCACCGCCAAACGCCGAACCGAACGCGTATACGATTGTACCGACGAGATAGGAAGAAACGAGCCAGAAGATAAGCGTCCACTTAAATTTGCCCTGTCCTACTTCGCCTCTTGCCGTCGCCACCGCCGCAAAACAGGGCACGGTCGTCATATTAAACGCGATAAAGGAGATAAGCCCGGGAATCGTGATACCCGTTGCGGAAATCATAAACACGACTTCTTGAATACCTTCTTCCGTACCTTCAAACCCTGCCAAACCGGGCAAGCACGCCGCGAGCGAGGCAAAAGTCGCGATGACGTTTTCCTTTGCTATCAAGCCTGTAATCGCCGCTACGACGAATATCCAACCCCACTTGCCAAGCTGACTACCAAAGCCGAGCGGTGTAAAGATAGGTTGCAATAATTTCCCAAGCGAGGCTAATATCGATTGACTCATATCGTCCACCATCTTCCAATCCCAACCGAAACTGGACAAGAACCAAATAACGATACAGGAAACGAGGATAATGGTAAACGCCTTTTCTACGTAATGTTTAAGCTTTTCCCAAAGGTGCAACATCAAATTTCTAAACCCCGGTCTACGGTAGATGGGCAATTCCATAATAAAGGGAGGCGTTTCCCCGCGCATCGAAGTATTGCGCATAATAAGAAGTGAGAGCACCGCCGCTATCATACCGAGCAGGTACATAGAATATGTAATAACTTCGGCGTTGCCCATCCCGAACGACATAACGATACCGCCTGAAATCGCCGTTAAAATGGGTAATTTTGCACCGCAGGAGAAGAAAGGAATCACTCGAATCGTCGCGGTGCGTTCCTTTTCGTCCGCAAGCGTTCTCGTGTTCGCCATCGCAGGAATAGAGCAACCAAAGCCCATAATCATCGGCATAAACGCTCTGCCCGATACGCCGAAACGACGGAGAAGTCTATCCAAAATAAACGCCACACGCGCCATGTATCCCGTATCTTCCAAAATAGAGAAACAAAGGAAAAGCACGAGAATTTGAGGCATAAAGGAAAGTACCGCGGATACACCGCCCCATACGCCGTCTACGACGAGTTGCAAAGCCCATTCGCTTGCGCCGTCCATTACCGAGGCTAACCCCTCGCCTATCGTTACGGTAATCGTATCCATTAAATAAAAGAGAATTGCGCCGGGGGAATTTAATCCGTCTGCGGAAAAGAAAATCGCTTTGAAGACGTTTTCGCTCTCACTCGCGCACCATTCGCCAAAGGAAGGAATGATACTGCCCAAATACAAGAAATTTTCCGAGAAGGTTACGTGGAAAACGGTAAAAAGGATAAGGAGGAATATCGGAAGCCCTGCTACGCGGTGCGTAAGCACTCTATCCGCTTTATCCGATTTGGTAAGTTCGCCCTGTTTTTTCTTTCTCGCCCGTTTGAGCGTAGGAGAAAAATGCGTCGTTATGTATTTATATCTCGCGTCGGCAATTTCCGCTTCGGTATCACCGCCGAACGGGGAATCCTTCGCGTTCTTTTGCATAAATTCTTCCGCCGCCTGCGCCTCGTGCGGATGGTTTTTTACTTCGATTCCGTCCTTTTCCACAAGCTTTACAGCGTGGAATAAAGGCGACACCACTTCACGGAGCTTGAACGCGATTTCCGCATTTTCAATCGCGCCGTATACGGAGGTGTTTTTAAGCACGCTCGTCGCCTCGCGTTTTTTCTCCGCGGACTCAATCGCGCGGTTGATTAAAAGCCCGATATTCTTTTCACGAAGGGCGGAAATTTCTACGACGGGTACGCCGATTTTATCTTCCAACGCCTTTTCGTCGATATCGTCGCCGTCCTTTTCCAAAATATCCGTCATATTTAAAGCGACGACGAGCGGTATATCCACCTCCAAAAGTTGGGTGGTTAAATATAAATTTCTTTCAAAATTCGTAGCGTCCACGATGTTAATGATACAATCGGGGCGTTCGTCGAGCAAATAATTTCTCGCGATAACCTCTTCGGGCGTATACGGAGAAAGGGAATAAATCCCCGGCAAGTCGATAATATCCACGGGCGTTTTGCCTTTTTTGCATACGCCCTCTTTTTTATCTACCGTAACCCCCGGCCAATTTCCTACGTGCGCCGTACTGCCCGTAAGCGCGTTAAACAGCGTCGTTTTCCCTGAATTGGGGTTGCCTGCAAGCGCAATTTTTAAATTCGCCATTTTTTTCTTCTCTCCTTTTATTCAATCTCCACGAAAGACGCCTCTATCTTTCGAAGCGTCAATTCGTACCCCCGAAGTGTAATTTCAATCGGGTCGCCCAAAGGCGCTTTTTTTCGGAAATAAATTTCTACCCCCGGCGTAATGCCCATGTCAAACAACCTTCTTCGAATTGCGCCTTCGCCGTTGACTTTCACGACCTTTCCGCTATCGCCCACCTTCAAATCGCTTAACAACTTTTTCACTCTATACACTCCTTTTATATTTTTTAACCTTGGTTAAGTTTTTTGCGAAGATAAAAAACGGTTATCCTCACCGCATTTCTTTTGTATTATACCATTAGTTTATGTCGTTGTCAAGCAAAAATGAACCTTGGTTAAAAAATTTTTGGAAAAAATTCAATTATTTACTATCGCGTTTTTTTATACAATTTATACTTGTGGGGAGGTAAAACCTTGACAAGGGGGCGTTTTTTGTGTTATACTGTTTTTAAGTTGGAAGGTTTTCGGAAAACACTTCCCAAAAAAAACCGAGGTAAAACTTTATGAATAAATTTTCCACCAAGCGACTTTGTCGCGCAGGCGTTATCGTCGCGTTGTACGTTGCGCTTACTTACGCTTTTATGCCCTTTGCGTTCGGACCTTTTCAAATCCGTCCCGCAGAGGCGCTTTGTGTTTTACCGCTCTTTTTTCCTGAGGCAATCCCTGCGCTTTGCGTCGGTTGCGCAATTTCTAATTTCACTTCGCCGTACGCTTTTTTCGACGTGGCGTTTGGAACGCTGGCGACTTTGCTTTCGGCGTTCGGCACTTATTTCGTAGGTAAATTTTTCAAAAAGGAGCTTGCGAAAATTGTACTCGGCGGAATTTTCCCCGTAATTTGCAACGCTCTGATTATCCCGTTCGTTATCGTTTTCTTATGCGGTGGCGGGGAAGGATACGCAAGCGTCGCGATTGCCTATTTCACCTTTTTCTCTTCTATTTTTTTAACGGAAAGCATTTGGGTATACGCTTTGGGAACGCCCGTATATTTTGGTATTAAACGCCTACGCGCCCAAAACATCGCGTTTTTCGCATAACGATTCATAACGAAT
Organism: Clostridiales bacterium; assembly: GCA_015069285.1. GTDB lineage: Bacteria > Bacillota > Clostridia > Christensenellales > Borkfalkiaceae > Scatosoma. Next base: position 6,602 of record SVIX01000023.1, read on the forward strand.
AAAACGAAGAAAGCTCTACGCTCGTAGGGCTTTCTTCTTTATAAGATTTAAACGGATTTTACGCTTGCTCGGTTGCGTCATTTTTGGATTTGACTTTATAATAAATCCAAAACGGAGCAAAAAACAAGGTGATAAGTAGGAGCGCTACCGCCATATAGCTGATAAAGTAGATAAACCAACCGTGGTCCATATTCAAAATAGGAAGTCCGTCCATAGGCGGTTCGGACAAATACAAAAAGTTGGTATTTTGGAAAAAGCCGTTGATATAGAAGGTAACGAATACGATAGCGAGAAGGGTAGCGAGCATTTTAAGATACGCTTTGAAATGTAATTTCACGCCACCGCGCGCAACGGCGAATACCGCAAACCAAATAATCGCGGCGTGGTATAAAAAATATTGATAGGTGCGCGGATTTCCGAACGAACAGCTTATCGTCGGGATAAATAACGCGGCGACTCCGCCAAGCGCGCAAGTGGGAATCATAAACGCGAGCAAAAATTTCCGTAAGCTTTCTTTTTTGGTCAATCTTGCGATAAAGGCGAAAAAGATTTGGAGCGAACAAAGATGGAAGGGTAAATCCGTTTCTTTGATAAATACGCCGTTTGCGTTTTTGCGTTCTTCGGAAATAAGCACGCAAAAGATTTTCACGACTTCGCTCAATACGCACGCCACGCACATAGCGGTTAAACCCGTTTGTAAAGAGAGGCGTTTTTTTATCGTAACGAGAGAACTCGTTACGATGGCGACGGCGCAAATTGCCAACCAAATAAAATGCAGAGTAGAAAACATAGTGTTCCTCCTTCGTAAATATAATTTTTCTTGCTAATTTTATTGCAAAAACTCGGCGAAAACGCCGTCGGCGACGCGTATCCCGTCTACCGCGGACGAGGTGATACCGCCCGCGTACCCTGCGCCCTCACCGCAAGGGAATAAGCCTTTTACGCTCAACGATTGCATACTTTCATCGCGCGGAATACGCAAAGGCGCGCTTGTCCGCGTTTCCACCCCCGTCAACAATGCGTCGGGGGAACAAAAACCGCGGAGTTTCTTATCCATATCCGTCAAAGCGGTTTTCAAAGCGTTCGTTATCCGTTTAGGAAGGACGGCGTGAAGGTCGGCAAAACGCGTACCGATTGCGTAAGTGGGCGACACCGCGCCGAATTTATCGCTCGTTTTATTTTGCAAAAAATCCCCAACCGTTTGTACGGGCGCTTTATAATCCCCTCCGCCAGACTGAAAGGCAAGCCGTTCGAGCTTTCTTTGGTACTCTACCCCCGCCAAAGGGCTTTCGCTTGGCAAATCGTCGAGCGTTACTTGCGCGATAAGCGCAGAATTTGCGTTTTTGCCGTCGCGCGCGTAATTGCTCATACCGTTCGTAACGACGCAACCCTCTTCACTCGTCGCGGGCATTACGAACCCACCGGGGCACATACAAAAGGTAAACGCCGACCTGTCCTCCGCGTGCGAAACGAGCTTGTAATCGGCGGAAGGGAGTTTAGGATACGCCTTACCGTACTGCGCGTAGCCTATCGCGTTTTGTAAATGTTCGATGCGAACGCCTACGGCAAAATTTTTCCGTTGCATCTCTACTCCGCGCGCCAACAATTTTTCAAAGGTATCGCGCGCGCTATGCCCGATAGCGAGTACGACGGCGGAAACCTCCAAGCGTTCCTCTTGCCCCGTTCGGGTGTTTTTGAGGGTAACGCTCTGCAAGCGTCCCTCTCGCGTGAAAATATCCGTCAAACGGGTATGAAAGCATACCTGCCCGCCCCGTTCTATAATATACTCGCGCATATTTTTGACGACTTTTTTTAAGTTATCGCTACCGATATGCGGTTTATTCAAATACAAAATTTCCTCGGGCGCGCCGAACTTCACGAAGGTTTTCAATACTTCTTGATTGAAAGGCGTATGCGTTTGCGTATTGAGTTTTCCGTCCGAAAAAGTTCCTGCTCCGCCTTCTCCGAATTGAATATTGCTATCCAAATCAAGCGCCGTTTGCGTGAAAAAGGCGTTAATTTTCAATTCGCGCTCCTCTACGGGCGCACCGCGTTCGATAACGGTGGGAATAATTCCGCGTTCCAATAACCGTAACGCGCAAAACAAGCCCGCAGGACCGCTACCTACCACCAATACGGGTTTTTCGGGCAAACGCGTTTTGGGCAAACGCTCCAACGTTTCCTCCGCTTTGGGAGGAACTTGGTCGGAAAATTCAATCGTATACACGAAACGGATATCCTCTTTTTTTCGCGCGTCCAACGACTTTTTACAAATGCGGAAATACCGAGGCGGTTTTCCGAGTTTTTTACTCGCGAGCGTAAAAAGCGTACTCTCGTCCTTATCCAAAGGCAATTTTATATCGGATAAAGTAATTAAACGCATACCTGCCCCCTCGTTTTTTCTATAATCGCGTTCGCCACCGTCTTAGCGGAGGAGTACGCCCATTGTAAATTAAATCCACCGCAACGCCCGTCCACGTCAAGAATTTCCCCCGCAAAGTACAAACCGTCCACCAAATTGCTTTGTAAATTCTCGTCCGTTTCCTCCAAGGGAATCCCGCCTTTGGTAACTTGCGCGTAATCAAAGCCGAGCGTACCCGTCACGGTAAGCGGAAACGCTTTTAAAATTTTTACCGCCGAACGCAAATCCCCGTCGCTAGCAAGTTTCATTACCGCTCTGCCTATTTGGTTATTCACGATACCGCAAAGCAATTCGCCGTAAGGCGTATTGGGGAAACGCTCGCGTTTTTTTACGACGAGCGCAAGAATTTTCTCGTAAGAAAATTGCGGTAAAAAGTCAATCGTAAGGCGTACGCCCTGCTGAATTTTATCCGCGATATACGAAGAAATACGGAAAATCGCGTCCCCCGAAACGCCGTAATCGGTAAAAATAACGTCGCCCGTGAGCGTTTGGGTTTCCTTCCCCCAATACGCCGTAACGACGGCGTCCGCTACGCGAATACCTTTGAGCGTTTTGCTATTTTTTACCTCCGTTTTCAACTGCACGAGCGAGGGATATAAACTCGTTAGCGTATGCCCCATTCCCGTCGCGAGCGCGTAAGCCGACCCGTCCGTTCCGAAATTTTTAGAGGCTTTTCCGCCCGCGCAAAGCGCAACCGTACGCGCGTAATGCCTTTCGCCGTTTTCCATCGTTAATTCAAATACGCTCTTTTGTTTTTTTATCGCCACCACGCGCGCGCCCGTTACCGTTTGCACGCCCTTTTCCGCAATAAAAAACCGCAAGGCGTCGGTAAGCGCCGAGGCTTGTCTGCCTGCGGGATATACTCTCCCACGCTCGTCCGCGCAAAGCAATACGCCAAGGCTTTCAAAAAAGGCAAAAAGCGCGTTCTTTCCGTACCGACAAACGATTTCACTCGCCTTCTTTGCGCCAAACGCGGTGGAAGAACCGTACTCCGTACTCTCGCAAGCAAGGTTGGTGATATTCCCCTGACCGTTGCCCGTAGCGGAAAGTTTTTTGCCTACCCTGTCCGCCCGTTCGAATAAGGCGATATTTTTTTGTGATTGACAAAGCATAGAGGCAAGCATCAGACCCGAAGCACCGCCTCCGACGATTGCCGTCGTGAAAATTTTCGTATCCATAATTACATTGTAAACTATTTGCAAAAAAAAGTCAATTTTTTTAGAAAAAGGAAAAAGTTTTTTTCTTCCCGATATTGACTTTTTTTATTTTTTATATTAAAATATAAATAGAATATTATATAAAAAGGAGAAGACGCTATGGAAAAGTTTAAACAACTCCTCTCGGATTGTATCGAACATTTAAAATCTAACCCCGCGCTTGCGCTCGTATTGGCGCTCGCGTTGGTATTTGCAGTCGTCGTACTTATCGTCATTATCACGCTTGGCGTAAAACGCTCGAAAGCGCAAAAACGCTTAACGGCGGAACAGACCTCCGCTCCGCAAGAAGAACGGGAGGCAAAAGAGCAACCGCAACCCACCGTTACGGACGACGAACCGCAAGAACCGCAACAAGAAGAGCAAGAAACGATTGAACCGAACGAACCGCCCGTACAAACGGCTACGGTAAAAGAAGAAACGGTTGACAAAAAAGCCGTTTACGAAGAAAACGAAACGGATAAAATCGCGAAATACAGCGGAAAGTGGTTGATTTGTCGCGTTATCACCGACGACGAAAAGGAAACGGAAGAAACGTACTTCTTTGAACTTCGCGCCTCCAACGGCGAAAAACTTCTTTCTTCCGAAGAATATACTTCGTACAACGGCGCGCTCCGCGGTATTCAAACGCATAAATCGAATATCGAAAAGGGCAATTTCAAGATTACCGTTTCCAAAAAAGGCGACTATATTTTCAAGCTCCTCGGCGGTAAAAACACCCTGCTTTGTATGGGCGAAAACTACCCCACTTTATCGCGTTGCGAAAGCGCAATCGAATCGACCAAACGGTTTGCGAAAACCGCCGTTTTGGACGAAAATATACAAGACCAAGTCATAAAACTTCCGCCCGAAGAGGACGCAGAACCCGCAACCGTATACGAAAATAGCAACGGTAAATGGATTATATTTAACCGCGAAGGCGTCAACGGCGAAAAGCTTTTCTATTTCGAACTGTTTGCAAACAACGGTGAAAAACTTCTTTCCTCTGAAGATTACACCTCGTACGCGGGCGCGGTAAACGGACTGCAAACGCATAAAACGAATATCGAAAAGGACAATTTCCGTATTTCCCTCACCAAACGCGGAGATTATATCTATAAACTTTTAAACGGCAACGGACAACTGCTTTGTTTGGGCGAACATTATAAAACCAAACGCCGTTGTCAAAACGCCGTCGAATCGGTAAAGCGTTTCGCGTCCAATTCCCCCGTACTCACCGACCCTACGGTTACCAAATAATTTATCCGCTATAAATGCTTACGGCGTATTCTTGCGAATACGCCGTTTCTTTTTTCGTTTTTTTCAAGGCGTTATCTTGCGCCACCGCCACCACCGCCGAATCCGCCTCCGCCGAATCCGCCGAAACTGCCACCGCCACCGCTACCGCCGATAAATCCACCGCCCTTTTGTTGCGGTCTTGCGGTTGCGACGATAAACGCGCTACGCATACAGCGGTTCAAAAGCCAAATATCGAACAAGCTGATATTAGAACAAGTACACCATTGAGGGGGTTCGATTAAGAGGTTTTCAAACTTCTCCGTCCATTCGTCCGTAACGCCCAAAACTTGCGCGTAGGGCAATACTTTATAATATAATTCGGGATTTTCCTCCAACATAAACTTGATTTTATCCTCTTCGGTATACACGATAAATTCTTTAAAACCAAGAATTTGCCCCAAAGTTTGTAAATAATCCTCCCTTCTCGAAAGCGTGCGCGAGGTACAAAAAACGCAGACGAACGCCACAACGCAAACGATTGCTTTTTCGTATTCGGTGAGTACGTGATTGACGGCAAAAAAGAGGAAAACCAACGAGAACGCTATCGCAATTCCAACGTTTGCAAGCGCTAACAAAACTTGCGTTTTCTTCTTCCATTTATAACGGTAATTTTCCCGTACGTACCCAAGAAAGAGTATCACCGCCACGGGCAGAGCAAAAACAATCCCTGCGACGCACGCATAATCCTTCCCCAAGCGTATCGTCCCTAAAATCAACGGAACGAGCAAAGCGAACAGCGTAGCGATAATTCCGCCCGAAATATATCCAAGCACCGATTTTTTTTCGTACATTTTGGGCGCAAGCACTTGCAATTTGGCTTTTTCTACCGACTCGAAAAACTTATACTGTAAATCCTCCGCGCTCACCTCTTCACCCGACGCAAACAAGCCTTCGAACAGCGTTTTTTCGTGCGCGGACGCGTCGGAGGGCAACGGCTTGACTTTGCGGAACACGGGATTGTCTTCGTCCGTCAAATCAATCGTCAAATACCCTTTATGCGCAAAGTAATATATCATAGAGGTCACGTCCTCGCTATCCGCCGTTCCGTCCAAAAGTTTTCCCATCTTCATCGGGTCCATACTATCGGGCGCGGTAATATTGACCATCGTAATCAACTCCCTTTTCACGCGCGTAAATATCGCAACGACGAGGGCAAGCGCAACGGCAATCACGCTTAAAAGTACGATAATCCAAAGTTCGTCCGTAAACAGACGAACGGCGGTGTAATTTTCAAATTCCCCGTCGGTAAAGGAAAAATCTACCGTTACCCCTTTGGCGACGTACTCGTCGAAACGTTCGCTGTACGAAAGGGGTAATACTTCGGCGGAAAAGGTGAGCGTTTTCCCGTCTTCGGATATGCGTTTATTGAGCGTCGTGTCCTCCGTTTCCGAACCGTAACCGCTGTATAATACGCAATTTTCCGCGCTTACCGCAAAGGGAAAACGAACGACCCCGCTTACGGCATGCAAATCCACCGTAAACCCGAAAGGGATAACGTCGATAATCATACCGTCTTTTTTCGTGCCTGCGTTCAAGCCGTTTTGCATCGTGAACGCAATATCGTAGGTGCGTATATTTCCTTTTTGCGCTCCGCCGATACAGTTTATATCAATAAAATCACTATTATCGGGATTGTTTTCGACGGTGTAATAAAACTCCTTGCCGTCGTTACAAACCGCGGAAATATCGTAGTAACGCGCGCTTTCTTTGGGCAACGAGCGGTAAAACATCGTCAAACCGTGTTGTAAAAATTCCACGGTGATACGCTCTTTTACTTGCACCGTCCTGTCTTCGTTTACCGTCATATCCACTTGATAGGCTTGGATATGAATTAAATCGTCGTAGCGCACCTGCGCCGAGGCGGTAAGCGCTGTTTTTTTGACGGGGAACGCCAAAAGGACGAACATAAAAATTACGGCGAAAATAAAAAATATTTTATTTGTTTTTATTTTACTTTTCATTCAAATCCTCTTATAAAAACGGCGCGCAGACAAAATTGCGCGCCGTTTTTCAGTTTTTTTGTCAAAATTGTACGCGTACGTTTTTGCGTTCTTCTTCGCTGTCCAACTCAAAATACGGACGGCGCGTATATTCCTCGCCCATACGCTTGCCCACGATATTGGCAGGGAAAAGTTCGAGCTTGGTGTTGAAGGACTTCACCACGCCGTTGTAGTACCGTCTTGCGCTCTCCAACTCCGTTTCAATACCGCGAAGTTGATTTTGCAAATCCAAGAAATTAGCGTTCGCTTTTAATTCGGGATAGGATTCCGCTACTGCCGAGAAAAAGGTTTTCAACGAACCGCCAAGCGCTTTCTCCGCCTGCATTTTTTCCTCCGCCGTACCTGCGTTCATCGCAATATTCCGCGCGGATATGACGTTTTGCAAAGTTTCGCTCTCATGTTTTGCAAAACCTTTTACCGTTTCTACGAGGTTGGGGATTAAATCGTATCTCTTTTTCAAATATACGTCTATCGTTGCCCACGCCTCTTCTACTTTATTCTTTAAGCGTACGAAATTGTTTCGCGTTTTTATCCACCACGAAACCAAAATAATCGCCAAAAGTACCACGACGACCGCGACGATAATTCCTGCAATCGCGCCACCGCTTAACAATAAACCGTTTAACATACCTTTCTCCTTTCGGGCGTTTACCCGCGTTCGTTATATTTTTATTATACTATAAAAAAGTAAAAATGTCAATATTTTAATGCGTTTTTTTTACGCGAAAGGTCATTCGTTTTTCTTTTTCATAGCCTCCCCTTTGTAATTTGCCAACAACGCTATTATCTACAAAAGAGAAATTGTCAATCTAATAAAATACGCACCTTCTTTTTATTTCTCCTTTACTTCCCTGCCGACCAACTCGTCCAACGAAATCCCGTAAAAATCCGCAAGCTGGATACAATCCATTACGTTCGGCACGTTTACGCCCTTTTCCCACGCACTAATCGTCGACTGCGGAATCTCCGTTTGTTTCGACAATTCTACCTGCGTTAAACCTTGCAACAACCTTTGTTCTTTCAATGCCTTTCCTATCATACTGTCCTCCAAATAAAATTTTAGCAGTTTCCTGTTAAAATTGCTTGACATAACAGTATTCTGGTATTATAATATACAATACTATCCTTTTTTCGTAGTATGCGACAACAAAAAAAGCACAGCCCCGTCCAAAAGACGGGGCTGTACGCGATTTACTTAGTTTGCGCAGTTCTTCTTCAAAATTTCAAGGTTTTGCATAATTTCCTTGGGCATCTTGTCGCCGAAGTTCTCCGCGTAGTACGCGGTGATTTCTTCTGCTTCCGCCGCCCAACGAGCCTTGTCTACAACGAGAAGTTTTTCAAGCGTTTCTGCGTCAATATCGCAGTTTTCAATATTGATATCCTTTGCGTAAGGAAGATAACCAATCGCCGTTTCGCGAGCGTCTACCTTGTTTTCGCAACGGTCCAAAATCCAGTCAAGCACGCGCATATTGTCGCCGAAACCGGGCCACATAAAGTTGCCGTTTTCGTCTTGACGGAACCAGTTTACGTTGAAAATCTTGGGTTGCTTGCTTTCTTCTACCTTCGCGCCCATATCAATCCAATGTTGGAAATACTTATCTACCGAATAACCCATGAAAGGTTTCATCGCCATCGGGTCGTGACGGAGTACGCCAACTGCGCCCGTAGCCGCCGCCGTCGTTTCAGAGGACATAATCGTACCTACGAACGTACCGTGATTCCAATCTCTCGATTGATATACGAGCGGGGTGGTCGTCGCTCTTCTACCGCCGAAGATAATCGCGGAAAGAGGCACGCCTTCTTTAGAGTTGAACGCCGGGGAAATGCAAGGGCAGTTTTCAGCAGGCGCGGTGAAACGGGAGTTGGGGTGCGCCGCGTTGCGTCCGCAATCGGGCGTCCAAGGCTTACCCGTCCAGTCGATAAGCTCTGCAGGAGCTTCCTTGGTAAGCTTTTCCCACCAAACGGTGTTATCTTTGGGATTAAGCGCAACGTTGGTGAAAATCGTACCCTTTCTCGTAGAAGCGAGCGCGTTGGGGTTGGATTTTTCGTTCGTACCAGGCGCAACGCCGAAGAAACCGTTTTCGGGGTTACAAGCCCAAAGTCTGCCGTCTTCGCCTACGCGAATCCAAGCGATATCGTCGCCTACGCATTGAACTTCGTAGCCTGCGTCAAGGTATTGCTTGGGAGGAATAAGCATAGCGAGGTTGGTTTTACCGCAAGCGGAAGGGAACGCCGCCGCTACGTATTTCATTTCCTTGTCTTGAGGGCGTTTTACGCCGAGGATAAGCATGTGTTCCGCCATCCAGCCCTCTTTCTTACCGAGGTTGGTTGCGATACGGAGCGCGAAACATTTCTTACCCAAAAGCACGTTTCCGCCGTAAGCCGAGTTCACGGAAATAATCGTGTTGTCTTCGGGGAAGTGCATAATATATCTCTTTTCGGGGTCAACGTTACATTTTGCGTGGAAACCTTTAACGAAATCACCGTCTTTGCCAAGTTGGTCAAGGCACATTTTGCCTACGCGCGTCATAATCATCATATTGAGTACGACGTAGATAGAGTCGGTAATTTCAATACCGATTTTGGAGAAAGGCGAACCTACTACACCCATCGAATAAGGAATAACGTACATCGTTCTGCCCTTGTACGCGCCCTTAGCAATTTCGTTTACCATAGCGTACGCTTCTTTAGGCGCTTTCCATTTTACGATAGAATGAGGAAGCGCGTCCTCTTCGTTCTCACAGCAAATAAACGTTCTGTCCTCTACGCGGGCAACGTCGTTTTCTGCCGTTCTGTGATAATAACAATCGGGCAATAATTCTTGATTAAGCTTAATCATTTCGCCCGTAGCGCAAGCTTCCGCTCTCAAAGCGTCTCTTTGCGCGTCGCTACCGTCAATCCAAACTACTTTATCAGGTTGCGCAAACGCCTGACAATCTGCAACGAATTGAAGAACTTTTTGGTTGTTAGTCATAGTTTTTATCTCCTTAAATGTTTTTTTCTTTTCTTAGTTTAGGTAGAGCGTAGATTTTTATGCTACCGCTTGGTAGAAATTCCCTTTCTCCACCGCTTACCATTATAGCATAAAATTTTTCGATTGTAAACAGTTTTTTAAAAAATTTTTTGCATAATCATTAAATTTGGAAAAAAATCACAAAGTTGCGTATTTTTTGGCAAAAATGCGCAAACTGCTTGCAAATGAAAACGAAATACGACGACAACCGCTTAGCAGAAGAATTCGATTTAATCGTTCTAACGGACGATACGCGCAAAAACCGCGGACTTCCGCAAGGCTCGCTCGGTACGCTTATCGGCGCGTACACGAACGCAACCGCGCCCCTTTACGCCGAATTTGCCATGAGCGACGGCACGAAAAAAGAAGAACCGCTTTTTCTTTCGGACTTTCGCGTATTGAACGAACGAAACGACAAAGACTTATCTATTATTATAAGCTATTTACAAAAGGCTATGTCACAGAGAATGGTTGATTAACAAAAAATCTATTTTTCTGTGTTTTTACGAGAAAAATGCAAGAAAGACAAATATTTTGTGAGCGCGCGTACTTGTCTTGTACGAAAGCGAGCTAAATACGAAGTATTTCGTAGGATTTTTCCGTAAAAAATCAACCATGTGACGTGACAGAGCCTTACAAAAAAAGAGAGCGTAGTCGCTCTTCCCATAGGGAATTGCGACAACTAAATAAATCCTTGCGGATTTGTTATATTTGCTAACGCAAGTGTTATTGCTACGCAGTTATATTCGCCTTACGGCGAGTTTTGGATTTATTTAATATAACTTCTTCGAGAGAAATATAAGAACCTGCTAAAGCAGAACCTTGAATTTTTCTCTCGAAAAATATAACGCAAAACTTGTTTTGCATATCACTTTTAGCCACAAGGCTAAAAATATAACTAATTTGTTTCAATTTTTTGTGGACAAGAAAAGCACACTACATTTCGCTTTTTGCGAAGTATAGTGTGCTATACTTTTGTTATGGACTAAAAATCCCTAAGGGAAACGCCCTTAAGCGTTTCTTATTTGTCCTTACGAGGCGCAAAGCGACGAAGTAATCTCAAGGAACAAAGGGCGTTACCCTGTTCCCTGTCACTTAAGGAGCGAAGGGCGTTGCCTCGCCTCCCTGTCACTTAAGGAGCGAAGGGCGTTGCCTCGCCTCCCTGTCACTCTGGAGCGAAGGGCGTTAGCCCGTAGCGATAGAGTCTAAAAGATTCTATCGGTCACTTCGTTCCCTCCAGAATGACGGACAGGAGGAATAACCGCTCCGCTATAAAATGACACTCTACCCCGTCATAAATTGCAAAACGCGGTTTTGCATTATGGAATAAAGTGTGCAATTCATCAAAAAACCGCCTCCTCGTTGCCGAGAAAGCGGAATTTTGTTATTTATCAATATAATTAGTTTGCGAATACCACACCGTCAACGGTAATCACCGCATTTGCTTTTCCAGCCGCGGATTTATCTCTTACAATCGCGCTGTAGTTTTCGTCGCAGGTACAACCGCTAATCGTAACCTTCGTACCTTCCGTAGGAATATTCGTCGTGTCTACTTCAATCGCCGCCGTCCAAGCTCCTGCGCCCGTATATCCTTTTGCAGCCGCCTTGAATACGCAGTCGGTAACTTCTACTTCAATAGGATTGTCACCGTGGCTGTATACGAGAAGAGCACGCGAATCCGTTCTGTCAAATTCGCATCTTACAAACTTCGCGCTCTTCAAAGCGTACGTTGCAATATAATACGTACCGATAAATTTACAATCGTAATATTCTACGCTACCGTAATATTCGTGCGTGATAGCGTTTTCAAACGTACAGTTTCTATAAACCATCGTACCCGTAGTATGTTGAACGCCGTAGCCGTTCATCGTGTTGCTGTTTACGCCCGTTACCTTGAGGTTTTCAAAGGTAATAGACGCGTCGCCTACGTTATACTGTTGCGCACCGAAGTCAAGCACCGTATCGTCACCCGTACCCTTAATCGTAAGTTCTTTACCTGCTATAGCCGAAGCAGGAAGGGTAAACGTACCTGCGCTCAATACAACCGTATCACCGTCTTGCGCGTTGTTAAAAGCAGTGTTTGCACCAGCTTGCGTCATTTTAACCGTATACGTACCGTCTGCGTTTTCAACTGCCATATAACCGTCGGCAACAAATTCATTGATGCCTTCGTTCGGCGTTTGTTGATATACCGTCAAAGCTTTATCTACGAACGTACCGCCTTTAATTTCTACGTTCATACCGCTATAGGTAAGCGCGGCGTTATCCGAAACGAACGTACCGCCGTTTACTACGGTTTTTGCGCTCGTATCTTTCGTCGCGAAAAGAATCGCATCGCCAGACGCGGTAGCCGTCGCAAACTTATGCGTAAACGTACCGCCGTTAATTACAACCTCCACGCCAGGATTATAAATAACGTGACCGTCCGCAAGAACGGTAAAATCACCGCCGTTGACCGTAGCTTTTCCGCCTTCTGCCGCAATCGCACCGTGGTCACCCACGACGGTAGCGTCGTTAATCGTTAAATTACCATTGGAGATAATCGCATACGTCCAATCGGCGTTCGCTACGAAATTACCGCCGTTAATTACAACTTCTGCACCCGTCGCAACGTATAAACAAGAAGCCGCGGGAGCTGTATTCACTTCAGCCGACGTAAACGTACCGCCGTTGACCGTAAGCTTAGAACCTGCATAGTTCCAAACCCCCGCACCACCGTTCGTATCAATCGCGTTATACGTACCACTTTCAATCGTCAAATCACCGTAGTTCGCTATACCACGGCTATTTACGTTTGCGTTTTTCAACGTCAACGTACCCTTATTTTCAATCGCATACAAGTGTTTCGTGGTAGAGCTTTCTTGATACCCTGCGCTAATTGCCTTTCCGTCCATGTCCAAAACAACTTCCTTGCCTGCAGGAACGGTCATAGTATCTTCTACGGTAATATCCGTTAATACTTTATACGTACCGCCTTTATTGAACGCTACTTGTAAGTCGCTTTGAGAAGCTACTTCGCCGTCGTATACCGCGTCTTTATCGTAGTCAGTCCCAAAACTGTCACCTTCGTACGCAAGTTGCGTAGCTACGATTTGAATATCGAAGTCGCCAAGCGACATTTCTTGATACTCGTTGCCCGCCGATTCTTGCATTTTAAGCGCGATACCCAAGTACGCCTCGTCGCCTACTTCATCCTTCGCTTTCAAAGTACCGTACGTCGTTTGTTCAATCGTGTTTACGAAATCCGCTACCGTGCCTACGTATTCGTAGTCCGCGCCGATTACGGTTCT
>SVIX01000077.1 GCA_015069285.1 Clostridiales bacterium
ATATTCGTACAACAATTTCGGGATAGAAACGATATTCAAAAGGGCGAATGGCGCGGAGAATTTTTCGGTAAGATGATGCGAGGGGCGTGTTTAACTTATCAATACGTTCGCGACGAGAAATTGTTGTGCGTTTTGGAAAACGCCGTAGAAGATTTTTTAACGACTCAAGATGAATTAGGCAGGTTTTCCACCTATACCGTAGAGAAAGAATTTACAGGCTGGGATATGTGGGGTAGAAAGTATGCGATGCTCGGTTTGGAGTATTTCTACGATATATCCAATAATTTGGGTTTAAAACAACGTATTTTACTTGCGTTGGAACGGCACGCAGATTACATAGTGGCGAACGTAGGCGAGGGAAAATCGCATCCTATTGCTTTTGCAACAAGCTTTTGGCACCACGCGGGTTTGCCTTCTTGTTCCATATTAGAACCTTTTGTGAAATTGTATAAGCTCACGGGAAAAGTGACGTATTTGCATTTTGCAAGGCAAATCGTGGAGACGGGCTTTACGAATAACGAAGATGACCTCGTGGAAATTTTCTATAAAAAAGAGAAAAAAATTAACGACCTTATCTCCAAAAAAGGCTACGAGATGATGAGTTGTTTTCAAGGTTTACTTGAATATTACACCGTCGTGAAAGATGAAAAATATTTAATTTCATTGAAAAATTTCGTGGAGGCCGTTATAGAAACGGAATTAACTGAAATAGGTGCGCTTGGCACGGATTACGAGTTTTTTGACAATTCGGTGGAGAATCAAATTTTCTATAAAGATAAGCCGATGCAGGAAACGTGCGTAACGGTAACGTTTATGAATTTGTGCTATAATATGTTGCAATACACGGGTGAAAGCCGTTTTGCCGATTATATAGAACGGAGCGCATACAACGCTTTATTCGGTGCAGCGAATACGGGGAAGAATAAGAAAGTTTTTAAATTCATAGAGGGAAAGCCAACGCTAATAGATTGTAAATACTTTATGCCGTTTGACAGTTACAGTCCCTTGGTAAATCAACGGAGAGCTATGGATACGGGCGGTTGCTTGCAATTAACGGCGGACGGTATGAAATACGGCTGTTGCACCTGTATTGCCTCTACGGGAACGGCTATTTCAGCGCTTTACGGCGTAATGAAAACGGAAAAAGGGTACGTTTTTAACAGTTATGAGGAAGGACGGTTTAATTTACTAACGCCTACGGGAAAGCCTCTTCTTGTTGAAGTAAATGGAAAGCCCTTTGAGAAAGATGAAAATTCCGTTTTTTGCTTTTCGATGCAAGAGCCTGAGGAAATTTCAATTTCACTTCGTATTCCCGAATGGTCCAAGGAAACGGTGGTGTATTGCAAGGGTAAGGAATATCGTCCCAAGGGCGGGTATTTAACCCTTTGTGAGGTGTTTCAAAGCGGCGACGTCATACAGGTTTGTCTGGATACCAAAATCCACGTTATTCACAGAGGTGACAAGCAACTTTTGAAAAAATGCGCGTACGTTTTGGCGAGAGACGAACGGTACGCAGACGGATTTGATGAAAAGCCGTATTTCGTTACCGAAAAGGACGGTAGCGTGCAAGCAGAACGCGTTCAAAGCGGAAAAGTTGATGCAGTCGCGGAGTTTTCGTTATTGCTTGAAAACGGGAAGAAAATAAGGATGTGCGATTATTCTTCCGCAGGAAAAGTATGGGATACCGAGGAAGATTTGCGTGTGTCCGTTTGGTTGTAGGGGTGTTAAGAAAATACCCGTCAAAAGGCATAAATAAAATATAAATAAAAATTGAAAGGAGAAAAATCATGAAAAAAATTCAAAAGGCAAAAAAGGTTTTAAGCTCAGTATTGGCACTGGCTATGGCGTTTGGTATTACGGCTTGTAACGGCGGTGGCGCAGATACCTCTGGAAAACTCGAGATAAAGATTGTCAATTACGCCGGTGGTGTAGGTCGTGCATGGTTAGACGACGCAATTACTCGTTTTGTGGCGGAAACGAAAGACAAGACGTACGGCGCGTTTACGGGTGTTAAATTCGATATCAAACACACGATGGAAATGGACGTTGAAAACATTGCAACCAGCGCAAGCCATATCTATTTTGGCGAAGGTAACTTAACCAGCGGATTGATCCAAAAGGGTAGATTGTTGAACTTGAACGATATTGTAACCGAAGTAGGCGCGGACGGTAAAACGATTGAAAGTAAAATCGACGAAGAGTACCGTGATGTTTTTAAGGGTAACGATGGTGAATATTACGCTTTGCCTCACTTTGAATATTTCAGCGGACTTTCCTACGACGTAGAATTGTTTGAAGCAAATAACTATTACTTTGCATCGCCCACGGCAACCGACGTTCAAAATTATACGAGCATCGCTGGGTTTGGAAGCGCAAACTTCGTAGCGTCGAAGAATACGGTTAAGAGTTGTGGTCCTAACGGTATAAGTGGGGATTACGACGACGGTTTGCCTTCCTCCGTACAAGAATTATTGATTCTTTGCGATAAAATGAATATGGAAATTGATAATCCTATTATGTACGCAGGCGGACACGAGCATTACTTTAATCACTTG
>SVIX01000024.1 GCA_015069285.1 Clostridiales bacterium
AAACGCTATTCCAAGCCACAAAGGCACGACCTTTTCTTTGCGTTCGTACGAATAATAGACAAGCGTCCGCGTTAGCGCCAAGAGTAATCCCAGCATAGCGAAAAACGCCTCGTTAAATAAATACGATACCGTCAAAAACACGATACCTGCAGATTGAAAGCTCAAATACTTTTTCTTTTCCGTAAAAAAATAACTGATTCCTATAAAGAAAGTCGCAAAAAATCCCGCAAGTAGCGATAACGTTTCGTTTTTTATTTTATTCCTCCCCCAAATAACTCGCTCTAAGCTGTCCGCACGCGCCTCCTATATCCACCCCGATTTGACGACGGAGCGTTGCGGAAATTCCGCCCTTTTCCAACCTACCCAAAAAACGGTAC
Source organism: Clostridiales bacterium (assembly GCA_015069285.1). Classification (GTDB taxonomy): domain Bacteria; phylum Bacillota; class Clostridia; order Christensenellales; family Borkfalkiaceae; genus Scatosoma. The sequence continues at coordinate 378 of SVIX01000024.1, forward strand.
GCGTTTTTTTCGTCAAGCGCTTTTAAATCCCGTTCTTTCACTTCGTTCAGTCGAATTAAATTCACGTGACAGGGCTTACCGCTCAAAAGTTTCACGAGCGCGTCGGCGTGCGTTTCATCACAATTTTCCCCTTCGATAAGCGTATATTCGAAATAATACCGCCTGCCCGTCTTTTTAAAATAGTATTCGCAAGCTTTTAAAATTTCCTCTATTTTATATGCTTTGGCGACGGGCATCGTGCGCGCCCTCGTTCTATCGTCCGTTGCGTGCAGGGAAACGGTGAGATTGACGGGAATCCCCTCTTCGGCAAGTTTATACATTTTCGGTACGATACCGCAGGTCGAAAGAGAAATATTCCTCGCGCTTATCCGCAAGCCCTCCTCGCTGGTAACAAGACGCAAAAACTTCACCGTTTCCTCGTAATTATCCAACGGTTCACCGCTACCCATAAGCACGATATTCGTTACCGCCCGCGCCTCTTTGCCCTGCCCGTTTTTATCCTCTTTGTGCAGGGCGTTCACCACTAAAATTTGCGATAAAATTTCGCCTGCCGTTAAGTTGCGCACAAGCCCCCCGAGCGTGGACGCGCAAAATTTACAACCCATTCTGCACCCCACCTGCGTGGACACGCATTGCGTATAGCCGTATTTGTATTTCATCAATACGCCCTCGACGATGTTTCCATCGGCGAGCGAAAATAAAAATTTTTCCGTTCCGTCCGCAGAACGGTAAATTTCCTTTATCGTTACCGGTTTATCTTCGTACTCTAAACAAAGCTTTGCTTTCAAGTCTTTGGACAACGAGGAAATTTCGTTTATCCCTTTGCCCTGCGTCAAGCCGTCAAAGAGTTGTTTTGCGCGAAATTTTTTCTCGCCTAAAGACAGCACGAGCGTTTCCGTTTCCGAAAAAGACAAATCTTGCAATATTTTTTTCATAACCGCCTCATTTTCGCAACGTAAAAACCCGCTCCGTACGCCTCGTCGGGCAAGAATTGCAATCCGTACTTTTTGCAATCGTGCGCAAGCGGACTAACCAGCTTTTCCATTTGATAGTCTAAATGTTCTTTTAAAAACGCGTCTACGATTTCGTCGTTTTCCGCTTGAAAAAGCGAACAGGTGGAATAGTACAAATATCCCCCTTTCTTAACGTATTTGGAACACGCCTCCAAAATACCCGTTTGCGCTTTTTTTAGCGCGGAGAAGTCCTCTTTTTTGCGGAATAATTTAATATCGGGATTTTCGCTTACCGTACCGAACCCCGAACAGGGGGCGTCGCACAAAACCGCGTCGAATTTCGCCTCGTAGGTTTCGTCGAAACGGCTACTGTCTTTTTGCATTGCCGTGACGTTTTTTACGCCCATACGCGTTTTATAACTTTCGATAAGCTCTACCCTGTGCGCGTGCAATTCAAACGCCGTTACCTTTTTACATTTTTTGGCTAAAAGCACCGATTTACCACCGGGCGCGGAGCAAGCGTCAAGCAAATTATCGCAAGCCTCTACGCAATCGCAAATAGCGATACTGCCAATAGATTGAAAGGTATACGCGCCCTCGTCAAACTTTTCGTCACGCGCAAAATTTTCAAAAATATAATTGCCGTATTTTTCCGAAAAAGGCGTCGTCGTATGCGCTTTCGTCAAATATTTTTCTTTTTCCCGTTCAAAACGAACGGACACGCCGACGGACTTCGCCTCGGCAATCTTTTTCGCGCGCGCGCCGTATTCTCGTTGTAACCATTCATACGCGTACAAAGGATAGGAATATTTTATCCAATCCTGCGTTAAATTTTTATCCACCGCCTCCCTATCGAAACGGCGTAAAAATGCGTTGACAAAACCGCTTACTCCGCTTTTGCCGAGTTTTTTGCAAAGCGTCACGGCGCAATCGGTGACCATATACCGCTTTTTGTCCATAAAAAGCAACATATACAAACAAATTTTTAAGATAATGCGGACGGCGAGTTTCGGCGCTTTGGGCGCGTAATGGCGAATACAAAAATCAAAATAAATATCGTTCTCCAACACGCCGTAAACGATTTTTACCGTTCGGGAACGATACTGTTCTTCGATATAAGTATCCGTTATCGCCTGTTTTACGTGCGCGCCGTCCGAATAAATTTTCGTCAAAATTTGAAAGGGGTCGTACACGGGATTGCTCAACATATAAACACCTGTCCTTTCATTACCTTTCTACCGTTTAAAAAATCTCCGCCACTCATTTTTTTACCGCCGGCGCTTTGAACTTCGGTAAGTTTTACTATGCCGTCGGCGCATTTCACAAGCAACCCACGCTTAGGGGAATCGGCAAGAATTTCCCCAATTTGCGCCTTTTGAAAGTCCTCCCGTTCGTTGTCGCCAACCGCAACGACCTCGGCGCGGTAGACGTTGATTTTTAAATCCCCGACCCGCGTAAACGCCACGGGCGCAGGATTCGTTCCGCGCACTAAATTTACGATTTCTTTTGCCGTTTTCGCAAAGTCGATTTGGGCGTGCTCTTTGCCTATTTTTTTCACGACGCCTACGCCTTCTTCGCTTTGTTTTTGCAGGGCGTAGTTGCCTGATTTTAAGGCGGTTAAAGCCGTCAACAGCAATTCCGCGCCTATTTTCGAAAGCCTATCGGAGAGTTCGCCGTACGTTTCGCTTTCTAAAATTTGCGTTTTCTCCACGCAAATAATATCCCCGCAATCTAAACCCAGCTCCGTTTTCATAATACTTACACCCGTTTCCGTTTCCCCGTTTATAATACAGCTTTGAATGGGGGACGCGCCACGGTACTTAGGCAATAACCCCGCGTGGATATTCCAAACGCCGAGCGGAAAGGCGTCCAATATCTCTTGCGTTAAAATTTGTCCATACGCGCAAGTAACCATAATATCTCCGCCAAGGGCGCGCAAAGCGTCCACGTCGTTTTTAAGTTTTTCGCTTTGTAATACGGGCAATCCGTAAGAAAGCGCAAGCGTTTTTACGGGCGGAGGGGTAAGCACGCCTTTTCTGCCTTGCGGTTTATCCACCTGCGTTACCACGCCCACCACTTCGTAGCCCGCCTCTATTAAATTTTTTAAAGGCAACGTCGCAAATTCAGGCGTGCCAGCATATACGATTTTCATTTTTTATCCCTTTACGCCTTTTCGATATGCGACGCTTTATCGATATACAAAACGCCGTCCAAATGGTCCAACTCGTGACAAATAGCGCGAGCGAAAAAGCCTTTGGCTTTAATTACGTGTTTTTCACCGTTTCTATCCTGATAAGCAAGCGTTACTTTCATCGGGCGGGACACGATACCGCTTTTACCCCGAACGGATAAACAGCCTTCCCAGCCTGATTGTTCGCCTTTTTGCGAAGTAATTACGGGGTTGACAAATTCAAAATACCCCTCTTCCTCCACGTCCACAACCACGACGCGACGAAGCACGCCCACTTGCGGAGCGGCAAGCCCTGCGCCCTGTTCTTTTTTTACCGTATCTTTCATATCGTCCAAAAGCCGAAAAAGGGTTTCGTCGAAATTCTCCACCTCAAAACATCTTTGGCGTAAAACTTCGTCGCCCACTTGTACTACGTTTCGGATAGCCATACTTTTTTCTCCTTTTTTCTTAACTTAAATTACTCGGGTTTTCTTCTACGCTCACAAGCGCGTCGCGCGTCCGAGCCAAAGCGCAAATCTCGTAAATTTGGGGTAACACGGTGGTATCGCAAAGTCGCATCAACACTTGATAACGGTACTTGTTTTGTATGCGTTTTATCGGCGCGCGCATTTTATTGAAAAAGAGGAATTTTTCAGAATTCTCTAAATACAACGCCTCCAACCCCGTATACACCGTTCTTAACGCTTCTACCGTTTTTTTATCGTCCTCGCCCGACACCAAAACGCGCACGATTTTTGAAAAGGGCGGAAACGCCATCGCCGCGCGAAGGGATATTTCGTTTTGGTAAAAGCCTTCGTAATCGTAGCCTATGGCGTAGCGCAACACCTCGTTTTCGGGGTCAAAGGTCTGCAATACGACTTTTCCCTTTTCCTCCGCTCTACCGCTTCTGCCCGCAACTTGCGTTAAAAGTTGAAAGGTTCGCTCTCTGCTCCTATAATCGGAAAAATGCAAACTCATATCCGCGTCCAAAATCCCGACGAGCGTTACGGCGGGAAAATCGTGTCCTTTTGCTATCATCTGCGTTCCTACGAGAATATCCGCCTGTTTCTCTCCAAACGCTTTTAAAATTTTATAATGCCCTTCTTTCCCGCTCGTCGTATCGTTATCCATACGCAAAATACGCGCGGTGGGATAAAGTTTTTGTAAATCGGTAACGATGCGTTGCGTTCCCGTACCTGCATACGCGAGCTTGACGCCTCCGCAGTCCGGACAAGCGGAAAGCATCGTGTATTTTGCTCCGCAATAATGACATTTTAAACAATCCTCGTCGCGGTGATAGGTAAGCGAAACGTCGCACGCCTCGCATTTTGCCACGTATCCACATTCCTTGCACATAACCGTTTGGGAATATCCGCGACGGTTTAAAAACAAAATCGCTTGTTTTCCGTTTTCCAAGCACCCGTTTATTTCCTCTTTCAACGCAAAGGAAAACGCCGAATTGTTTCCTCGACGCACCTCGCTTCGCATATCGGCAATTACGATTTCAGGCAACGGACGTTGGTTGATGCGTTTCGCCAAACGGATAAGCGAAAACTCCCCTTCTTTCGCCCGTCTATAAGTATCCACCGACGGCGTCGCGCTACCAAGCACCAATTTACAACCGTTATACTTTGCGCGAAGATACGCCACGTCGAAAGTATTATACCTCGGCGCAGTTTCACTTGCATAGCTTGCGTCGTGTTCTTCGTCTAAAATAATCACGCCTAAATTTTCCAAAGGCGCGAATATCGCGCTACGCGCGCCGATTGCAATCTTTGCTTCGCCCGTACGAAGTCGCCACCACTCGTCAAAGCGTTCGCCCGCCGAAAGTCCGCTATGCAAAATCGCCGCGTTTTTTCCAAACCGCGAACGGAGCTGGGCAAGCATTTGCGGAGTTAAGGATATTTCAGGAACGAGGAATATCGAACTTTTTCCTTCCGCCAAGCTTTTGGCTATTAAAGTGAGATAAATTTCCGTTTTTCCGCTACCCGTAACGCCGTGGATAAGCTGTACCGCACGCTCATCCCTTTCCACCCTTTCTACCGCGCGCGCTTGGTCGGCGGTGAGCGTTCTTTCCGCTCTTTCGCCCGTAACGCATTTATAAGGGTCGCGCAAAATTTGTTCGCGCGTGATTTTCACAAGCCCTTTTTTCTCCAAACCTGCAACGCCACCGGGGAACAGATTGTTTAATTCGGCGCAATCCGTTTTTCCGTTCTTTTGCAAATATTCCAACGCGCCGAGTTGGTTTTTGGCTCTTGCGGAAAGTTCTCCTGCCGTGGGAAGACGGAGAAGTTCGGCGTAATTTCTCATCAATTCGCGAATTTTGCCCGTTCGCATTTCCGTCGGTAAAAACAATCGCAATACGAGCGCTTTGGGCACGCGGTATCTTGCCGTCAATTTTTCAGCAAGGCGTACGCATTCCTCCGTTAAAGCAGGAACTTCGTCGTCGCAAGGGGTTACTTTTTTTAATTTTTCTATCGGTAGCTCGCTCGTTTGTTTCAATCGCATTACGAATCCCGGAAGCGTTTTACCGCCAAACGGCGCGCGGACGCGACTGCCGACGGCTACCTTTCCGTCGCAGAGATAATCGAAGATTCTATCCGTTTCGCTTGAGGCGATATCTACGATAACTTCCGCTATCATTCGTTTTGCTCCTTATCCGCGTTTTTCGCTACTTATTCCAAGCAAGAAAATCGCCTCGAACAGGTCGAGGCAACGTCTTTTAGTCTTTTGCAAGGACTACTTTACCGTCGGCAATGTCCTTACACGCCGTAAGCAATTCTTTGTCTTTTCCCATCGAATCGGTAATACCTGCGTTTTTCTGCGTTTCGATAATTTGACGGGCGCGTTTCGCCGCAACCGTACAAAGCGCGTAACGGCTAATCGGGTCTTCCTCCGTGCCTAATTTTCGAATCATTACGTCTACAGAAGGTTCGTTAATCATATTTTTACACTCCTTAAAAGTTTTATTTTTTATCTATAATTTCTTCCAAACGCGCGATGGCGTTTTCAAGAATATCGTTGACGATGACAAAATCGTATTTGTCTTTTTGCGACAATTCGTATTCCAAACGGGAAAGTCTGTTTTGAATTTCCGTTTCCGATTCCGACGCCCTGCCTCTAAGCCTTTTTTCCAATTCCGTTACGCTAGGAGGCGCTATCATCACGAGAACGCTTTCGGGAATTCGTTTTTTGGCGTTTAACGCGCCTACGACGTCTATTTCCAAAATTACCGATTTTTCTTTCAGCGTTTCCCGCACGAACGATATAGGCGTACCGTAGTAATTGCCGAAATGTTCGTCGTATTCCAAAAAATCGTTTTTTTCTATTCTATCCAAAAACTCTTCTTTGGATAAAAAGAAATATTCTCTGCCGTGTTTTTCGCCGGCTCTTGGTTGCCGAGTCGTACAGGAAACGGATTCCACCACGTCCGCGCGACGCTTGACGAGCGTTTTGACTATCGTACCTTTCCCAACGCCCGACGGACCGGACACGACGATAAGTTTTCCTTTCATTTCCTACTCCTTATTCGAGGTTTTGTACCTGCTCGCGAATCTTTTCAATTTCGTTTTTAAGCGCAAGCCCCAAACGGGTTATCTCCACGTCGTTGCTCTTTGAACAAGTCGTGTTTGCCTCGCGGTTAAATTCCTGCACTAAAAAGTCGAGTTTTCTACCCACGACGCCTTCTTTGCAAATCTCTCTAAACTGTTCGATATGCGAACGCAAGCGCGTCAATTCTTCGTCAATATTACTCTTGTCCGTAAACACGGCAACTTCGGTAAGCAACCTCGTTTCGTCGTATTGCACGTTTTCAAGATATTCCTTTATACGCGTTTCCAAACGCTCTTTATACGCCGAGGCAACGAGCGGAGCGCGTTCGGATATTTTCGCTACGAGCCCTTCGATAACCGTTATTCTCGCAAGCATATCCGCCTTTAACTTTTCGCCCTCGATACGGCGCATTTCGTTGAGCTTATCCAACGCGTCGTTGAGCGCAGTTTTAAGCGCGGTTATCATTTCCTCGTCCAACGTCTGCGTATCTTCGTTTTTTAATACTTCGGGATACCGCAACACCGCGGAAAGCGTGATGTCGTCTACGAGTTGCGGAAACTTCTCTTTCATTTGTTGCGCTATTTGCACGTAGCTTGAGGCAAGCGCCGTATCCACGGAAAGCAAGGTAGGTTTTTCACGCTTATCTTTTAACGAAATAAACAAATCGGCGTGACCGCGCGTAAGCTTTTCGCGCACCATACCGCGCACTACGTCTTCATAAGCCGAAAATACGCGCGGAGCTTTTACGGAAACGTCCAAGTAACGGTTGTTCACCGTTTTAATTTCGCAAATTAGCTCCAATCCCTCTTTTTCGTACGCGCCTTTGCCGTACCCCGTCATACTCAACATAGCTTTATCCCTCGTGTTTTTCGCTCTTTTTTTTTCGCCTAATACCTCAGGTTAATTTATTATACCAAAAAAAATAAAAAATTTCAACTACTACGCCTTACTTTTTATCCTTTTTTTAAGGTTTTTTTATAAAAAAAACTTAAAAGGCGAGAATTTAGTGGCGTAGCGATAAACCTTTATCGCTACGCCACAACTATCTTTGCCTAACGGCAAGTGAAACGCCCTTTTGCTATCGCTTTTAGCCACAAACCAAAAATAACACCGCTTTACTCAATTATCGTGGAGGACAAAAGCCGTTCGAATTCTTCTTCGTCGATAATTTTTATCCCCAGCTTTTTTGCTTTCTCCAATTTACTGCCCGCGTCTTCGCCCGCCAAAACGAGCGTCGTTTTTGCCGTTACCGAAGATTGACAAACACCGCCTTGCGCCTCGATGCATTTTTGCGCCTCGCTACGCTTATATTTGGACAGCGTACCCGTCAAAACTACCGATTCGCCCGAAAATACGCCCTCCGTTTTTTCCTCCGACCAAACGGGGGTAACGCCTACCCTTTTTAACGCCTCTAATTCCGCAAGATTTAACGGGTCGTGAAAATACTCGTAGATTGCCACGGCGGTTATCTCCCCGATATTATCCATTAAAACGAGTTCTTCCACCGTAGCGTTTTGCACGCCTTCCACGCTTTTAAAACGCGTCGCAAGGTCTTTCGACGCGACCCTGCCTACCCCGTCAATGCCGATTGCGTACAAAAACGCGTCCAATTTCGGCGTTTTGCTTTTTGCGATTTCCGAAAGCAAGTTATTCGTTTTTTTCGCCTTCCAACCCTCTAAATCGGCAAAATCCAACGCCGATAAACGGTATAAATCGGAAAAGTTTTTCACGCCCTTTCGCTGTATTAGCACTTGCGCGGTACTTCCCGAAAGCCCTTCTATATTCATCGCGTTTTTGCTTGCGTAATGGTCGAGTTTTGCAACCAAACGGGGAACGCAAAAGCGATTCGGGCAAAAGATATGCGCGCCGTTTTCCACAATCTTGCTCTTGCAAGCGGGGCAAAAATCGGGCTTTGGTATTTCTCGGCTATGCTCGTAATGCTCCGTCGAGCCTAAAATTTCGGGAATAACTTCGTTGGAACGGCGTACGAGCACGCGGGAGTTTATCTTGACGTCCTTGCGCAAAATATCGCCGTAATTGTTTAGCGTCGCCCGCGATACGGTTGCCCCGCCCAGCTCAACGGGTTCTAAAAGGGCAAGCGGAGTTAATTTGCCCGTTCTGCCCACCTGCCAAATTACGTCTTTTAAAAGGGTAGTGACCTCTTCCGCCTCAAATTTATACGCCATCGCCCAGCGCGGAAATTTATCGGTAAAGCCCAATTCTTCCCGCAAGCGGGCGTCGTTTACTTTAATCACCGCTCCGTCCGTCAATACGTCGATTTCTCGGCGTTGCAATTCAATTTCCGCCACCGCGTTTATCACTTCGTCCGCGCCTTGGCAAACTCTAAAATACGGGAAGACTTTAAACCCTTCGTTTTTCAAAAATTCGTGGGCTTGGATTTGGGACAATTCTTCCCCTGCCGAGATATAATTCACGTCGTAAAAATAAATTTCAGGACGACGTTTTTCGGTAATTTTCGGGTCGAGGTTGCGAATCGCCCCCGCCGCCGCGTTTCGCGCGTTTTTTAACGGTTCGGTTGCCGTTTTATTGTATTCGTCTAACACGGAAAGACGGATAACCGCCTCGCCTCGCACCTCTAAAGTGCCTTGGTAATTTATCTTTAACGGAAAGGATTTTATCGTCAATACCTGCGCGGTTACGTCCTCGCCCTCCACGCCGTTCCCGCGCGTAGTCGCGCGCACGAACACGCCTTTGTCGTACGTTAAACAAACGGTAAGCCCGTCGAATTTATATTCTACCGTATAGTCCGTTTTCGCGCCCGACGCTTTTTCTACGCGCGTGATGAAAGCGCGTAACTCCTCTTCCGTCACCGATTTATCCAAACTAAACAGTCTTGCAATATGCGTATGTTTTTCAAAACCTTTGATGGGTTCGCCCCCCACGCGCCTCGTCGGACTATCGGGATAAACCTCTCCGCTTTCCGCCTCCAAACGACGCAACTCGTCGTAAAGAATATCGTATTCTTTATCCGAAACGGTAGGCGCGTCCAATACGTAGTATTCGTACGCCCATTTGTTGAGAAGGTCTACAAGCTCTCTTTGTCTATTCATTCGTTTGTTCTCCTTAATAGGATATGTTCCACCTTTTACACAATCGCCAACGGCGCTTTTCCGTACACGAGCAAGGGCAAGTTCCACGGGTCTCCGCGCGCCGTAAAACGCGGAGAGTGCGTCGTATTGCCACAAACCTCGCGGTTTTGCCCGACGGGAGTGTACTTTTCCGTACACGAGCAAGGGCAAGTTCCGAGTTTGTGGATAAGACGGCGTGCTATACGCGTTTTACACAACCGTCAGCGGAGCTAAACTCGCCGACAACTGCTTAATCCCTAATCCCACGAACGCAATATCGAGAATCATATTATTGCCCATACCGCGCACGTTGACAATCGTACCCGAACCGAATTTAGGGTGGCTAACCTTGACGCCTATTTTATACGCGCTTAAATCCTTGCCCGTCCCCACGGGTTTTATCGGCGCTTTGCCTACGCCACCGTAGGTAAAAGTTCCGCTGTTTTTCGTTTGCGACGAGGTCGTTTTTGCGCCGTACGAGCTTCCGCTATAACCCGTATCGCTCTTCCAAGCCGAACGGGTTACCCCAGAATTCGCTCTATCACCGCCACGCGCGGTATACCCGCCGTAACTTCCCCCAAAGGAGGAGGAGCGTCTACCGCTAAAATCGTCGTTCGAGGCATACCTGCCCCCACCGTACGCCGAATTTCCGTAGCTTTCGGGGTCGTCGTAACCGTCGTAGCCGAAGAAGGAAGGACGAGTTTCTTTGGGAAGTTCCAATTCCGAGGAAAGTTCCTTTAAAAACCGCGAACGCGCCGTCGGTTCACGCCTGCCGTATAAATAACGGCTTTTGGAACGGGTAAACCAAATGCGTTGTTTTGCGCGCGTAATCGCCACGTACGCAAGTCTGCGTTCTTCTTCCATATCGTCGTCGTTGCTCACCGCGCGCGATACGGGTAGGATATTTTCTTCCATACCGCATAAAAATACGCAGGAGAACTCCAAGCCTTTAACCGAGTGAATGGTGGCAAGCGTGACGTAATTGCCGTCGTCCATTTCGTCCGTGTCCGAAGAAAGCGTAACTTGATTGAGGTAATCGGTAAGCGTTGCCTCTTCGTTTAAACGGCAATATTCGTCTACGGAATGAATAAATTCGTCGATATTCGCGCGTTTGTTAATGCTCTCGTCGCTATCGTCGGCGTACGCCTCGCGCATTTTCGTATCCGCAACGATTTTTTTCACCAACTCGTTGACGGGCATCTCTTGACTTTCGATAATCCAACCTTTTACGAGGTTCTTGAAATCCGTCAATTTTTGTTTGGTCGCGCCCGTAAAACCCAGCTCGTCCAAATCAATAAGGGCGTCGTATACGGAAAGCTCCTGTTCAAACGCGTAGTTTTGCAGTATTTCCACCGTTTTCGCACCGATTCCGCGTTTGGGGAAATTGATAATTCTCGTCAAAGCTTCGCTATCGAACGGGTTATTGATAAGGCGTAAATACGCCAATAAGTCTTTAATTTCTTTACGCTCAAAGAACTTAAAACCGCCGAATACTTTATACGGTATTCCGTCCGAAGTAAACTCTTGTTCGAACGAACGGGTAAGCGCGTTCAAACGCATTAAAACGGCAAAATCCGAGTATTTATACCCTTGATTAAGCAACCCGACAATCGTACGCGCGATATAGCGCGCCTCACCGCTTTCCTCTTCCGCCTCGTATACTTTGGGCGTTTCCCCCTCTTCGTTTTCCGTCCAAAGCGTTTTTTTCTTCCGACGCCCGTTGTTTTTGATAACGGTGTTCGCAAGCGTTAAAATGCGCTTGGTGGAGCGGTAATTGCGTTCCAACTTAAATACTTGCGCGTTTTTGAAATCCTTTTCAAAGTGTAAAATATTTTCGATTTTTGCTCCGCGCCAACCGTAAATAGATTGGTCGTCGTCCCCTACGGCGAATAAATTCCCGTGCACGGAAGCGAGCAGTTTGATAATTTCGTACTGCACGCCGTTGGTATCTTGAAACTCGTCTACGAGGATATACCGAAATCTACCGCCGAGGTATTCTCTCGCCTCCGCGTTTTTGCGGAGGAGCAATCTCGTTTCGTTCAACAAATCGTCAAAGTCAAGCGCGTTGTTTTCGCGCAAATGTTTTTGGTAACGGGAATACACCTTCGTTACCTCTTCAATATCCGGCTCGCCTGCGTATTCTTGAGCGTAACTATCGGGTTCAAGCCCTAACATTTTCGCGTTGGCGATATGATATTTGGCGGATTTTAAAAATTTTTCGTCTTCGTAATCACATTCTTGAAAAGATTTTTTGATGATATTATTGCGTTCCGTTTCGCTGTAGATGGAAAAGTTGGAACTTATCCCCACTTCCGTTGCGTAAGAGCGCAAAATGCGTACGCACATACTATGAATGGTACATACCCAAGCGTGGGAAACGTCCGTTATCGCCGTCAAGCGTTCCTGCATTTCTTTGGCGGCTTTATTGGTAAAAGTAATCGCCAAAATAGCGGACGCAGGCACGCCTTTGTCCTCGATAAGATGCGCTATTCGCGAAGTAAGTACGCGCGTTTTACCGCTACCTGCACCTGCAAGCACCAATACCGCGCCTTCCGTTTGTAAAACGGGTTTAATTTGTTCATCGTTTAATTTTTCAAGTATTTCATTCGTTTGCATCATAAAAATATTATACCACGTTTATCCTTTTTTTGCAAGCGACTTTTAGGCGTTTTCGTGCAAGGAATCAAATTCGTATTCTCTTCTGAACCGTTCCAAAGCGCGTAAATACTTTTCGCTCAACGAAAGCGTGTAGCGTTGTTTTTCTTCGTAGGAAAGCGTTTGGAAATATTCTTTATCTGTAAGCCGACCGATGGCGTCGCTCACTTCGCCTTCGGATAACAACATTCGTTTTACTTTTAAATAAAACTCGTCCTCCTGTTCCCCTGCAATTTGCGCGCAAATACGCTCGGTGAAATAACGCCCTGCCTTACTTTCGTTTAAGCCGTTTTTTCTTGCCTGCTCCAAACTTTTATCCATATCCTCTTTACAATCCAACCAAAACCCGCTTTTTATTCTTGATTTTGCCCGTCTTGCCTCTTCCCGAAAACTTCTCGACATATTTTACCTCACACTTTTTTTCGACATTTTTTGCAAATGAAAAAGCTCACGGACTTCGTGAGCTTTTCTTTCGTTTAGTTTCTGCTTCTCTTACGAGCGGCTTCGGATTTTTTCTTTCTTCTTACGGAAGGTTTTTCATAAAATTCCTTCTTTCTCAAATCGCCGATAATACCGTCACGGGAGCACTTTCTCTTAAAACGACGCAATGCGCTTTCTACGTTCTCGTTTTCTCCAACCTTTACAGTAGACATCTTCTTTTTCACCATCCTTTGCCGACGCGTTCATTATGTACTTCGTAATTATAGCAATTTCAAAGGCGGTTGTCAAGCTTTTTTTAAGCGTTTTTTGCCCTTTTTATGGAAATTTTCAGCAATTTGAAAATCTTTTTCGTTTTATTCCCTTTCTTTTGTCGAATAACGAAACATTTTGTCGCGTAGAGCTTACAGTCCTTTTTCTCCTTCACCTACTTTTTCGCTTATTTGTAAGCGGAACTGATTATGTTTTACGTAAAAACGGTACGCCGTTTGTCCTACCGTAAAGGAAAATTCGTCCGGATAGGAAGGCTCCACCAAATAAATATTACCCAAATGCCCCTCTTTGTTTTTTTCGCGCAAAACCGCCACCACCGCGTATTCGCCGTGCATCGTAATATCCTTAAAATTTTCTACGCATAAAGCGTTGTTACCGCGATTGCGTTTCGTTTCAAGAAATGCGCCGTACCACATTACGTTCCAGTCTTCGTCGAAATCGTTCGTCGCGCCCTTGGTATCGTTTGGAAGATAGATAATTTCGCCCTTTTCGTTCATAAGCGCGGGCGCGAGGTAATAGTTACATTCCGTTATATTCCGAAAGGCGGGATTGGGAACTAAATATCCTTTTGCATCAAAGGAAAAAAGTTCTTCGACGCCCCAAAATTCCGCGTCGCCCAAATCCCCGCGTTGCGCCTGCGAAACACTTACGCTACTGTATTTAATCTTTATCGGCAAATCAATTTCTTCGCGGATTTCCTTTTTCGCTTTGTCGCTATCCTTAAAAATATCTTCCCAGCTATTTGCAAGCTCGTGTTCGTCTACGAGCTGTTTACTCAACGCGCCAAGCAAGTCTTCCGCTACAATTTCCAACGCGCTACCGCCCTCTATACTTTGCGTAAAGCTTTGCGTTTGGGTAAGCGGTAAACCGAGTTTCGTCGCAAAATCCGCTATTGCCGTCACCGTTTGCGCCTCGTTCGCGCCCTCGGTTTTCGCGTGAACGGGCGTTACGCCGTCGGCATCGTAATCGTAGCTAAGCGAATGACTTGCGTACACGCCGTTTCGACGGCTTTGCGTGTTTATCTCGCCACCTGCGGGATATTCCCCAAAACTTTCCGAGCGGTACTTGTTAGGATAGCGTTGCGTAATTTGCAACAAATCGAAGTTCGCGTTTTCGTAAGACATATACGAAAACTCACGGTTTGCGCCGTAGGGCGTATTCGTATCGATTGCGTAACCCAACTTCGTTCTCGGTTTCGCCTCGATATTATATTTGATAAAATATTTATCTTTTGCGTTTTTTAGACCTTGATACGCCATAAAATGGTCTTCGCCGTGCGCTTGCATCACGTCAAGCATTTCCACCTCGACGATTTCCGTATCCTCGTCCATATAATACTCGGTACGCATAACGTTATACTGCACCACGCTACCGCCGTCGTAGTCTTCCACCTCTCTGCCAAGTTCGCTATCGTAGTAGGAGGCACGCGTACGCCAAGAAATACGCGTTATCGAAAGGAAATTGTATTCTAAATCGTTTTCTATTAAGTACGCCCAATTACTAAAATAATCCACGCCGTCGTCCGCTCGCGGTACGCGAAACCACTCGTTCATCCAAGGCGCGCGATTGACCATATTATACATTTCCATTTTTATTTCGTCTACTTCATAACCAAGGTATTTCCCCGCGCCGTTACCGTCTATGACGGCAAGCTCGGACAAAAGGCGTTCCATATCGAACACGTCGAACGCCGTTTCTTCCGCTTCGTTGTCCGTTTGGGCGAGCGATAATTGCATAGAACGTATCGTTTGCATATTTTCGCCCATCACCGTTTGCGCGTCGGGCATAAATTGCGCGTTTTCCGTCCGCGCGGAGAGTTGTTCGCGCATTTCGTCGGAAATTTTATCACCGCGCTTGCAACTTGCAAACACGGGCAATAGACAGGAAAATAATAGCGTAGTCGCTATAATGACACTCGTCTTTTTCATAGTTCTATCCTCCGTTTTTTATTATACTATAAAAGGCTATGTATTTCAATAGCTTTTTTCTATTATACTATGATTGATAATCATAAGTCAAGCAAATTATGTTTATTAAGCATAAAATTATTTTAGGAGGAACGAGATATGATTACGCTTGAAAAAATACGGGAACGGCTTATTGAAAGCATACGACAAAGCGGACTATCGCAAACGCAATTAGCAAAAAAATTGCACGTATCGCAATCCACGATAGCGCATTATCTTAAAGGGGATATTTTGCCTGCTTTGGATACTTTGGCAAATTTGTGCGTTTTGCTTGACGTTTCCCCCTCTTATATTTTATGTTTCGAATAAAAAAATTCCTCCAACCGTATCTACGGTTGGAGGCGTTTTTTTAAGAGATTTTTTCAAAATCACTTGCGGGGTGTTTGCACCACGGACAAATGAAATCGTCGGGCAATTCGCCCTCGTGCACGTACCCGCAAATTTTGCATACCCATTTTTCCGTATTGCTCTTTTCCGCTTGGGGCTTGGGTTTGATATTATTTTGATAATATTCGTAAGTCACCGATTTTTCGTTCGAAAGCTTTTTCGCCTCCGTAACCTCCGCAACGAACAGCGTGTGCGTGCCGTAATCGTGCGCGTCGACAACCTTTGCCGATATTACCGCGTTGGTATATTCAGGGAGATAAAAAATCCCGTTTTCCATTTGCGGATAAGTCTTTCCCGCAAATTTATCGGTATCTCTGCCCGAACAAAAACCAAACTGTTTAAAGATATCAAAGGGCGTTTTTTCCGTTAAAATGGAAACGTTTAATTCCCCAGATTTTCGTATCAATTCCTCCGTGTAGTTCGCTTTATTGACGAATACGACGATACGCGTAGGGTTATCCGTCAACATCGACACCGTATTGACGATACAACCGTTTTGCTTTTCTCCGTACTTCGTCATCAGCACGAACAATCCGTATGAAATTTTATACATAGCCTCTTTTTCAAACATTACAATAACTCCTTATTCCTTTTTGATACACCATTATAACGCCGTATTGCGACGCGTATTCCGCAAGTTCTAAAACAAAGCAAAACGCGAGTAAGACAAGGCGCGCGAGGCTTTTCGACGGGCGTTTACTTTGCGTAAACAAGCAAGAAAAACGTAGCGCAACGCCGTATTACGACGCGTATCCGCAAGTCCTAAAACAAAGCAAGACGCGAGTAAGACAAGGCGCGCGAGGCTTTTCGACGGGCGTTTACTTTGCGTAAACAAGCAAGAAAAACGTAGCGCAACGCCGTATTACGACGCGTATTCTTTGTTTTAATTGCTCCAAAGTCCGTGGAGGTTACAATAAGCATACGCCCTCACAAACGCGTCCCCGTCGGTAAGCGAGAAGGAACAAACGGGCGCGTCCCCAGCTTTAAGATATTTCACTTGATAGCCTTGCTCCGTTTCAATCGCTACCCACTCGATAAGGTGTTCTTCGCTCATTGGATGCGTTACGCTACCTACGTCCACTTTTACCTGCTTGCATTTTTTCGTCACGACAGGTACGTGTTTTTCTTGCGACGCATCCGTCGAACAAGCAACAAGCTCCACCCAACCGTCTAACTTCACTTCCTCTTTACTGATTATCGTTTTTTTGCATTTTTCACATTGATATATTTTCATTTTTTCTCTCCTTTATTTCTTAATAAGATTTAATCTTAATAAGAGTATAACATATAAAAAGCCGTTTGTCAATCGTTTTCGCGAAAAAAACGCAAAGATTTTTTATCCGCTTATCCTTTTGCCGTAGCGAGCGCAATATCAAAGATGGAAAAGTCCTCGTTGGTGATTACTTCCCCGATTTCCAAGTGGTACACTTTCCCTTGCTCCGCCGTCATCAAGGCGTTCGTTGCATCGTATCGTTCACCGTTGATAAACGTTTTATAAGCGTTGCCGTAGATGGGTAAAGTAAAGGTCGAGTTTTCGCCAGCGATAATTCTTTCAAAAGCGTCTTTTTCATTTCTCGAAGAAACAACCGGTCCAAAAACCACTTTATAGGCGTCCGTGCGCTCGTCGCAAACGGTATAATCGTAAAAGAGCACGGCGTTTCCCTCTAAAGGCGTCAATTTCCCGTACACGCAATCAATTTTGCAAAATTCTTTATAGGACAAATTATCAGGAACGAAAGGTTTGGTATACGCCTCATCCTCAAACCATTCAATGGTATATCCGCCACCTTGCAGGGAGTTGGAACATGCTTGAAATACGTACGCAGAAGAAAACGAATACCCGCTCGACGCCGATTTCGTGAATAGGTAGCCGTTGATATTAAATTTCATTTGCATCTGTCGCTGTATAAAATTACGCGTCTCTACGCTTTCGGGCAACTGCGTTTCAATCGCCTTATACCCCTTTTTATCAAAGGAATAATCTATTTTCATATCTACGGTAACTTTTTTCGTGTTTTGAAAGTGATCCTGCGTAGACGAAAACGAAACCTCTTCGCTTGCCGTGACCGCGGATATTTTTCCGCGTTTACCGACAATTTTTTCTTGTGTCGTTACGGTAAAGTTTCCGTAATCTCCGCTCCTTGTGAACCCATTCGTCGTAACTTGCGACAAGGCTTGATAAGAAATTTTATTCAACGACTTATCCACGCTCATCTCATATTTTGCGTCCGCATTTTCGTTGCTTTTCTTTTCTTGGGCAAGTTGCTCTGCATACACGCTTTCGTACGCTAATTTTGTTTCTGTAAAGCTGTATTGATAATCGTGAATCAGGTCTTCAAAATCTATTCCTGCGTAGTTTGCAAAGGTAAACAAGCCCGTAAATTGGTCGACACAATCTTGCGTGGTGGCGTTGTAGGTTTCTTGCTCTACCGTATGAGTGCCCGTAACAACACCGTTTGAAGTGGTCGATTCTTTTGCGCGCATCTTCGTATACATATACGGTTGGTCGTTTTCCTTGAAGATTTTCATTTGCATATCCACGTCTTCCGATTTCATCGTGAAAAACATTTTATCCTCTTCCGGATGCAAAGAAAATTTCATCGTTACGTCTTCGCTCTTGGAGTATCCTTCATTATTTTTCGATTCCGTTTTCATCGTCATCGTTATCGTCATTTCGTCTTCGTATTCCAAAAACTCTTGCGTTGCATTCATCAGCGCCTGGTAAATTTCGTCCTCCGTTTTTACCCTGCCAAACCCCGCACAACCGCTAAACGCAAACGCCGTACAAAGGGTAACTGCGCTAAGCGCAATCGCGCCTATTCTTTTTGCTTTTTTCATAATTATGTCCTCCTGCTTTAAATTAAAATAAATTGTTTATTATATCCAAATTATACCATAGCAAAACCCTTTTGTCAATAGTGAAATAATAAAAGGCTATGTCACAGAGAATGGTTGATTAACAAAAAATTTATTTTTTCTGTGTTTTTACGAGAAAAATGCAAGAAAGACAAATATTTTGTGAGCGCGCGTACTTGACTTGTACGAAAGCGAGCAAAATACGAAGTATTTCGTAGGATTTTT
>SVIX01000025.1 GCA_015069285.1 Clostridiales bacterium
AGGGGAAAACAGCTTTCCGTGTTTGCGCGCGGAGAGGACGACGAGCCCGTGCGTTTTCAAAAAAATAGAGAGGATTTGAAGTCCATCGGAAATTCTACCACCCTCCCTAAAGATATTACGGACAGAGAGGAGGTAAAGCGGTGGTTATACGCTTTGGCGGAAAGCGTATCGGCAAGACAACGCTTTGCGGACGTGGGTAGAGCGAATACGGTGCATCTTACCGTTCGTAACGAGAAGCTTGAAACTTTTTCTTGGCAAACGAAAGTGTCGCCTACCGCGCTTTGCGGGGATATCGCAAAAACGGCGTTCGAGTTGTTTTGCAAGCGTTATCCTATCGGCGCGAAGGTGCGCCTTTTAGGAATAAGCGTTTCGGGGTTCGATTATAAAGTGGAACAGCTTTCTTTGCTGGGTGAAATTGACGGTGAGAACGCGAGCTATGAAAAAAAGGAGCGCGCAGAGGACGCGATTGCGAAAATCCGTGAAAAGTACGGTTACGCTTCCCTGCAACGGGGCGTCGTCTTGACGGATGAAAAATTGAGCGGATTGGATATACGGGGTAAAAAAGAAGAAACTTCTCCGAAAAAGGAATAAAAAGAAAAAAAACGCCGATACTGTTTTTATCGGCGGTGAGTGACCCTCTCGCTTGTATATAAAGAAGGACTATAAAAAAGCCGTAGCTTTTTCATAGTCCTTCCGCTATTTTTTATAAAAAAACTGCGCGAGCCTTTTTTGCCGAAATTTACCGAAGAGGAAGCATCGCAGGTGACTCCTTCAAAGCTACCTTATGGCACACGCAAACTTCCGTTTAGTGCTGCTACGTTCCCGTCCTGACACGGTTCGCGGCATTGCGTTGCATAAGACCTTGCTATCAACGTTCCTTACGATGCGCGTACCTTCCATAAACGTCGTCGAGAAAGGCGTTCAGCTCTGCTATAGCGGATTTCAGATACAGGGTGCCGCTAACTCCCCGCCTACGCGCAGCCTTTATATTATAGCGTATTTTTCGTAAGATTGCAACCGTTTTTATCCCGTTTTTGCTTACGATTATAAAAAGAAGATGGAAGTTTTTGTCAAAAATATCCATTCTAACCCTTCTTTGGGGAGGGAATATGTTGACAAATTGCAAGCGAAAGGGTATAATAATAAGGATGGCTCTGTCACGTCACTTGGTTGATTTTTTACGGAAAAATCCTACATTCTCTGTGACATAGCCATAAGAAAGGAGAGAAAGGTATGTCAGAAAATTGTACGCACGATTGTTCGAGCTGTGGAAAAGATTGCTCGTCAAGAAAACAGGAAAGTTTTTTAAAACAACCGCATAAAGATTCTTCCATAAAAAAAGTAATCGGTGTGGTGAGCGGTAAAGGTGGCGTCGGTAAATCTTTGACGACCGCTTTGCTTGCGTCGTTGGCGCAAAAAAAGGGAAAGTCGGTAGGGATTATGGACGCGGATATTACAGGACCGTCCATTCCTAAAATGTTCGGTGTGAAAGACCACGCTACGGGTAGCGAAGCGGGGATTGATACCGTTTTGTCGCCTTCGGGTATGCAACTTATGTCTATGAATTTATTATTGGAAGAGGAAACGATGCCCGTCGTTTGGCGCGGTATGGTTATTTCGGGGACGGTGTTGCAATTTTGGACGGACGTCGTTTGGAAAGACGTAGATTTGCTTTTTATCGATATGCCCCCGGGAACGGGCGACGTACCGCTTACGGTATTCCAAAGTATTCCTATTGCAGGTATAGTCATCGTTACCACTCCGCAGGATTTAGTAAAAATGGTAGTGGAAAAGGCGGTGAATATGGCGAATATGATGAACGTTCCCGTCCTTGGTATCGTGGAAAATATGAGCTATCTTACCTGCCCTGATTGCGGTAAAAAAATAGAGGTATTCGGGCAAAGCAAGGTGAAATTTATTGCGGAAGAATACGGGATTCCCGCTATTGCCCGTATGCCCTTAGACGCAAGAATTTCTAATCTCGCAGACGAGGGAAGAATTGAAGACTTTGAAACGGACGCCTTAGACGAAGTGTACGCGCAAATAGAAAAAGCTTAAAAATACACGAGAGCAACGAAAGAAGATGGGATACGCAGCTGAAAAGAAAATCGTAGAGAATAAACGCAAAATCGCAAAACGGATACTTTTTCTCGTGTTTTTCGTTTTGTTCGTCGCGCTCATTATCGTAAGTGCGGTCATTCCCGTGAATACTTGGAAGTACCGCGTGAAACTTCCCAAAACGGGCGTAAGAGCGGACGGAGAACTCCGTATCCATTTTATTGACGTAGGACAAGGCGACGCAACGCTTATCGAGTTGCCCGACGGGAAAATTATGCTCGTGGACGGTGGCGACGGTTCGGATGAGGCGACGAAAGCGTTGATTCGCTATTTAAACGCGTTAAAAATACAAAAGATTCACTATCTACTCGTGACGCACGCAGACGACGACCATTGTGGCGGATTGGACGAAGTTTTGAAATTCTTTTCCGTGTCAAGAGCGTTTTTGCCTTACGTAAAGCCTTCGATAAACAACGAATTTGCAAGCTTTTACAAAAGCGTAACGCAAAGCGGTTGCGATTTGCAATATTCCTCGCGTAAAATTTCTTTAAGCACGGAGTCGTATACCTTGCAATTTCTCTATCCGTACACGAACGACGTGCAAAACGCCGTAGAGAACGGGGAATACTTCGAGTACACGAACGAAGCGTCGGCTGTTTTTTGGTTGGATTATCAAGGCGTAAGCACGCTGTTTACGGGTGACGCGCCGACGAAGATACTGCACGCGCTTATCGACGAGGATTCTTTGGGCTTGCTTTCAGGTTTAGGCGTAACGCTTGACAGTACGGAAATTTTAAAAGTATCGCATCACGGTAGCAAAGACGGAACGGACGGAAAAACGCTGGACTATTTCGGCGTGAAAACGGCGGTTGTTTCTTGTGGAGCGGATAACGCGTATTCTCACCCGCACGCGGAGGTGATGGACGCGCTTGTTTCCCGCTTTGTCGATTGTTATCGAACGGATAAAGACGGGAGCGTTATCATAACCGTTCAAGCGGACGGAAGATACGGCGTTGAGAAAATTGCGTGACCGTTTTTAAGGAAAGATAAAATTTCACCGCATTTTCATTGTATTACGCGGAAAAGTTTGATATAATATAAGAAAAGAGTGACAAAGAAGTATGCAGGCAATCGAATTTGAAAAGGTAAATTTTTCTTATGAAGAGGAAGGAACGAATCAAAACGCGGACGGCGTTTTTGAGTTTGCTTCCGCTTTTTCGTTGCGTGAATTAAATTTTTCCGTTCAAGAGGGCGAATTCGTTGCCGTATTAGGGCATAACGGTTCGGGAAAATCTACGCTTGCCCGTCTTACCAACGGCTTGCTTTCCCCAAAGTCGGGAAAAATTACCGTATTTGGTATGGACGCAAGCGATGCTAAAAATCTTTTTGAAATTCGCAAAAACGTCGGTATCGTCTTTCAAAACCCCGACAATCAAACGGTGGCGTCTATCGTCGAAGACGACGTAGCGTTCGGACCTGAAAATATCGGCGTACCCCGTGAAGAAATCGGCAAACGGATAGAGTTTGCGTTAAAAGCGGTGGGAATGGAAGACTATCGCTATTCCACGACGACAAGACTTTCGGGGGGACAAAAACAACGAATCGCGATAGCGGGCGTATTGGCGTTAAAGCCACGCGTTATGATTTTAGACGAATCGACGGCGATGTTAGACCCCCGTGGCAGAAAAGAGGTCATGGACGTCGTTTTACGCTTAAATAAAGAGGAAAACATTACCGTACTCCTCATTACGCATTTCCCGGAGGAGGCGTTGCTTGCCGACAGAGCGGTGGTAATGCATCAGGGAAAAATCGTAATGGAAGGGAAACCTCGCGAGGTTTTGAGCAGGGAAAAAGAACTTGTCGCCTGTTCGCTTGCGTTGCCTAAACCCTTAAAAATTAGCCGTTCGTTGCAAAACAACGGCGTTGCCCTTTCCGATTGTTTAGACGAGCGGTCGCTTTGTACGCAAATTTTGGATAAGGTGGAGAAAGGGGCTTATAAAGCGGTTGAAAAACGGACAAACGGCACGGAAATAGAGCCAACGGGTAGTATCGTTTGCGAAAATTTATCCTTTACCTATAATCCCTCGTCGCCTTTCGCTACGCACGCGTTAAACGGCGTTTCGCTGACGATAAACGCAGGCGAGTTTTTTGGGATTATCGGACATACGGGTAGCGGAAAATCGACCTTCGTGCAACATCTGAACGCGTTGATAAAACTACCTACCGCAGAAAAAAAATACAAACCGAAAAAAGGCAAGAAAAAGTTGGAACTCGCGCCAACGGTATTAAGCGTGGGCGGATTTGACTTGGCGGATAAAAATACCGATTTTCGCGCGTTGCGTAAAAAGGTGGGAATGGTCTTCCAATATCCCGAATATCAACTTTTCGCCGAAACGGTATTTGAAGACGTTGCATTCGGATTAAAAAATTTTAGCGAAAATCTTTCGGAGGAAGAAATCGAACGGGCGGTACGCGAGGCAATCCAAACGGTTGGTTTGGACTACGAAACGGTTAAAAACCGTTCCCCGTTTGAATTGTCGGGCGGTCAGCGCCGTCGCGTAGCCGTTGCGGGCGTTATCGTTACCAAACCCGAAATTCTCGTTTTGGACGAGCCGGCGGCTGGGCTTGACCCTTTGGGAAAAGAGGAGATGATGTCGCTGTTGCATCGAATCCACGACGAGTGGTGCAAAACGGTGGTTATCGTTTCGCACGATATGGACGAGATTGCGGAGAATTGTACGGGGGTAGCCGTCTTTTCCGAGGGGAAAATTTTGGCGAGCGGAACTCCGCAGTCGTTATTTTCCGATACGGAAATCACCCAAAAGGCGGGCTTAGATTTGCCCTTTACGGCAAAGGCGTTGCTCCTTTTAAAGGAAAACGGCGTAGATATTTCGTGTGGGTTGAAAATGCAAGACTTTATTCAAGCGGTGACCGCTTTTGCGAAAGGGGGGAAAGACCATGCGTGAAGTTTCCTTTGGACAATATTACCCTGCAAATTCGTTCGTGCATAAATGCGACCCCCGTTTAAAATTACTTTTTTTAATTGCGTATATCGTCGCTATTTTTATGGCGAAAAATTTTTACGCGCTCGGCGCGTGCGCGCTGACCTTTCTCGTTATTGCGACGGTTTCGGGCGTTCCGATTGGGAAATTACTTAAATCGGTAAAAGCCGTGTTGTTTTTATTGGCGTTTACCTCCCTTTTGAATTTGTTTTTCCATTCGGGGCAAACGGTGTTGTTGGAATGGGGCGTTATCCGTATCACAAAAGAAGCGGTGTATTTTACCGTATTTTTTGCCATTCGTTTATTTTTGCTCGTGCTTACCTCGTCGGTGCTTACGCTCACGACGACTCCCGTATCCCTTACGGACGGTATCGAAAGTTTGCTTTCGCCTTTGAAATGGATTAAATTTCCCGTTCACGAATTGGCGTTGATTATGTCGATTGCCTTGCGGTTTATTCCTATTTTGACGGACGAAACGGGACGGATTATGAACGCGCAAAAAGCGCGTGGCGCGGACTTTGAAACGGGCGGGCTCGTTAAACGGGTAAAAGCAATCGTGCCTATTTTAATTCCGTTGCTTATCAGCGCGTTCCGCCGTGCGGACGAACTCGGCGACGCGATGGACGCGCGGTGTTATTCGGGCAGTAAAAAACGGACGAAATATAAAAAATTGACCTTCACTTGGCGGGATTTGATTGCAACTTTATGGATAACCGCTTTGATAACGGGCGTGGTGCTTTTGAAAATATATACGCCTGCGTTGTTGTAACGGGGGAGGAAAAATGCGTTACGTATTAAAAATTTCTTACGACGGAACGGATTACGCCGGTTGGCAATGCCAAAAAAACGCTCCGTCCGTACAAGAAAAAATAGAATTAGCCGTTCAAAACGCCTTGGGCGCGACTTTACGCGTTACGGGTAGCGGTAGAACGGACGCGGGGGTACACGCGTTTGGGCAAGTTTGTCATTTTGATTTGGATTGTACCGTTCCGCCTGAAAAAATGCCCGATTGCTTGAATTTGCATTTACCGCCCGATATCCGCGTGTTAGAGGGTTGGGGCGCAGACGAAGGGTTTGATTGCAACCGTAGCGCGAAACGAAAAACGTATTGTTATACTTTATACGAAAACAAACGGGAGATTCCTCTTTTACAGCGTTACGCCGTTCGCGTGGATAGCGCGCCGAGCGTAGAGGCGTTGCAAGATAAGGCGAGATTATTCGAAGGGGAACACGACTTTAAAGCTTTTTGCGCCTCCGGCTCGTCGGTGAAGACGACGGTGCGAACGGTGTACGAAGTTCGCGTAGAAGAAAGTGAAAGCTTTGGCGTGCGCGTGCTGAAAACTTACGTTACGGGTAACGGATTTTTGTATAATATGGTTCGGACGATGATGGGGGAATTGTTGGACTTGGCGAACGGAAAACGAACGGAAGAAAGTTTGAAACGGGCGTTTGAAAGCGGAGATAGAAGTTTATTGGGAAAAACGATGCCTGCTAAGGGGTTGACCCTTTTTCACGTGGAGTATCGCTAACTTATAAGAGGAAATTAGTTATGGAAATTTACGGATTTTACAATACGACGTCGATTTTTAGCGAGTTGTTCGGCGCGAGTACGCCTCACGCAAAAATTTGGGGCGTCGCGTCGGCGGTTGCGCTTTGGCTCGTTCTTTTTATCTTACAGGGCGTAGGATTATACACGATGGCAAAACGCCGAAAAATGGAAAAGAAATGGCTGGCTTTTTGCCCGTTTGCCAATTTATATTACGTCGGCAAATTAGCGGGAGAGAGCAACGTTTTCGGGCAACGCGTAAAACGCGCGGGCTTGTATACGATGATTGCGCAAATCGTCGTCACGATTTTATGCGGTATGGTTATCGCGTCGGAAATTTATTTATATAACGTTTGCGGTATGCCGACGGAAATTACGCTGGCGGATAATCCCTTGTATTTCGTATTGGATTGGGAAAACTTGACGGGTTTTGCCTCCGCGGTGGAAAAATTTTACGTGGCGAGTGATTATTTCCTCGTCATCGTACAGCTCGTCTACGAAATTTTCTTGGTCGTGCTGTTGCTCGGTTTATATAAAAAATACGCGCCGAAAAACTATACCTTGCTCGGTGTGTTGTCCTTCCTTATCCCTGCGTCGAGGTTTATCATCGTCTTTGCTTTGCGAGATCGTAACGCGATAGACTACGAGGCGTATATGCGCGCAAGACGGGAAGAATATATGCGCCGTAGAGCGCAATACGGAAATCCTTACTCTAACCCTTACTCTAACCCGTACGGCAATCCTTATCAAACGCCTTCTCCGCAACCGCAAAAACCCGAAGACCCGTTCGAAGAATTTGCCTCGGATAAAAAGAAAGAGGAGCAAACGAGCGCAGGCGCGGACGCGGACGGATTCTTTGATTAAAAAAGAAAAAAATAATTGCATACAAATAGACGGAAAATAAGAAAAAGTTATATTTTCCGTCTATATTTTTGTGTAAAAGGTTGTTGAAACGATTTACAGGCGGACGATACTATGGTATAATAATAGATAGATATAATTACAGGTTATACGAAGCGGAGGATATATGCAAGAGGAAATCATTTCGGCAATCGCAACCGCGCCCGGCAAAGGCGGAGTAGCGATTATACGCGTAAGCGGTGCTGATGCGCTTGCTTTGGCGGAGAAAATGTTTACGCCCACGGGCAAGGTAAAAGTCGCGGAGTTCAAGCCGTACAGAATGTACCCCGGCGCAATCGACGGTGGCGCGTTTACCGATTTTGGATTGTGCGTATATTTTAAAGCGCCGTATAGTTATACGGGGGAAGACGTCGTGGAATTTCATTGTCACGGCGGGGAAAATTTGGCGCGCGGTATTTTAAAACAAACCTTCCGTTTGGGCGCAAGAAGCGCGACCAAAGGCGAATTTACCAAACGCGCTTTTTTGAACGGAAAACTTTCCTTATCTTCCGCGGAAGGCGTTGCGGATATGATAAACGGCGAAAGCGACGCGGAGGTCAAGGCAGGTTTTTTGTTGTATAGCGAAAAATTGACGAACGCCGTAAAAGATTTGCAATCGGAATTGAAAACTTTGCTCGCGGGGATTGACGTTTCGGTGGATTACCCCGAAGAGGATATAGAAGAAAAGCATATTGAGGAATTGAAAATTTCGTTGGGCGTTCTTTACGCGAATACGGGAAAATTACTTGCAGGATACGCTACGGGCAAGAAAATCAAATCGGGCGTGACGGTAGCCATTTGCGGAAAACCCAACACGGGTAAAAGTTCGCTTTTGAATACCCTGCTCGGTTACGAAAAAGCAATCGTTTCGGAGGTTGCGGGCACGACGCGCGACGCGGTGGAAGGCAGTATTGAAATTGAGGGCAGAAAGTTTAATCTTTACGATACGGCGGGCGTGCGAGAAAGCGGGGACAGAATTGAAAACATCGGCATTGAACGGGCGGAGGCGATTATAAAATCTGCGGACGTGGCTATCTTCGTGGCGGACTCGTCGCGGGATTTTACGAGGAAGACGGCAGGGTGCTGGATATGTTACGCGGTAAACCGCTTATCAAGGTGTTAAACAAGATAGATTTAACGCGCGACGAAACGGAAACGGACGCGGACGTGCTTACTTCGGCGGTAACGGGCGCGGGGATACAAAAATTAAAAGCGTTATTGTACGAAAAGAGCTTTTCGGATAGGAGCGAGGACGTAGCCTTTTTGATAGAGGAACGCCATTACGACGCTTTAAAACGAAGCTACGAGGCGTTGGAACGCGCGATCCGCGCGTGTGAAATTGGAAGAGAATTGGATTTAATCGGTATCGACGTAAAAGAGGCTTGGGACGCGCTTGGGGAAATTACGGGCGAAACGGCGACCGAGGCGATTATTGAAGAAATATTCGCCAAATTTTGTGTGGGGAAATAAAAAAACGATCGGGGGAAAAACTATGGTCAATTTAGAATTATACAGGGTGTTTTACACGGTAGCGAAATGCGGAAGTTTGACGCGGGCGGCGGAGGAATTATACATTTCGCAACCCGCTGTTTCCCGTTCGATAAAACAGTTGGAAACACAACTTGGCGTAACCTTGTTTACGCGTACGCATCGAGGTATGCAACTTTCCGCGCAAGGCGGACAGCTTATCTTTGAGGCGGTGGAAAACGCGTTGAATTTACTTAGCTTAGCGGAAAACCGTATCGCCGAACAGAACGCTTCGGCTACGGGCAGTATCCGTATCGGCGCGAGCGATACGATTTTCGAATATTTTCTCGCCGATAAAATCGTGGAATTTCACGAAAAATTCCCTGCGGTAAAAATCGATTTACAGGCGGACGTAACGCCCGAAACGATAGCCAAGCTCAAAGCGGATAAAATAGACGTGGCGTTCGTAAATTTACCCGTTTCACCCGACCCCGATTTACAGCTTTACGGGAATTGTATGCGTTTAAACGACGTATTCGTTACGAGCGCGAAATTTGCCGAATTGACGACGGGGGAGCATACCTTGTCTAAATTAAAAGACTATCCCATCGTCTTGATGGACAAAAACACGGTGGCAAGGCGTTCGCTTGATAACTTTCTCAATTCTTTGGGCGTGGAAATACAACCTTCCGTTGAAGTGGGGAGTTGGGATTTAATGAAACGCTTTTTGGTAAGCGGTATGGGCGTCGGGGTGATTCCGAGGGAGTATATCGGTGCGTTATTAGAAGAAGAATCTTTGTTTTTGATAAAAACGGATACGACGTTGCCTGCCCGTTCGGTAGGAATGGTCCTTCCTAAAAACGCAACGCTTTCTTACGCACTCCATTGTTTTGTAGAAGAATTTCGTAAAGGAATATAAAGATAAGGTATTTTTTATGGCAAAACCCAATAAATATATAAGAAATTTCTGTATCATCGCGCATATCGACCACGGTAAAAGTACGCTTGCCGACAGACTGATGGAAAGTACGGGGCAGGTATCTTCCCGTGATATGGAAGAACAGCTTTTAGACAGTATGGACATTGAGCGTGAACGCGGAATTACCATTAAGCTTACGCCCGTTCGTATGTATTATACGGCGAAAGACGGTCAGGAATATTTGTTTAATTTAATCGATACGCCCGGTCACGTGGACTTCACTTACGAAGTCAGTCGTTCTTTGGCGGCTTGCGAAGGCGCGATTTTGGTCGTGGACGCTACGCAAGGCGTAGAGGCGCAAACGCTTGCGAACGTCTACCTTGCGATTGAAAATAACTTGGAAATTTTACCCGTTATCAATAAAATCGATTTGCCCAGCGCGCGGATAGACGAAGCCAAAAAAGAGATTGAGGAAGTCATCGGCTTGGACGCGGACGGCGTACCTTGCGTTTCCGCAAAGGAAGGAACGAATATTGGAGATTTGTTAGAGGCGGTTACACAGTATTTCCCCTCGCCCGACGGAGATACGGACGCGCCTTTGAAAGCGCTTATTTTCGATAGTTATTACGATAATTATAAAGGCGTTATTTTGTTCGTGCGTATTAAAGACGGAAGCGTGCGCGTCGGCGATAAAATCAAGACCTTTTTATCCAGCGTCGTATACGACGTAACGGAGGTAGGCGTGTTTGCCCCCAATTTATATCCGCAAGAGAAATTAGAGGCGGGGGAGGTAGGATACATCGCCGCGTCGATAAAATCCATACAGGACGTTGCGGTAGGGGATACGGTAACGAACGCAATCCGTCCCGCAAACGAACCGTTGCCCGGTTATAAAAAAGTGCAACCCGTGGTATTTTGTGGTATTTATCCGTTAGACGGCAGTAAATTTAACGATTTAAAAGAGGCGATTTTAAAATTGCAACTCAACGACGCGTCGCTCATTTTCGAACCGGATAATTCGGTCGCGCTCGGGTTTGGGTTCCGTTGCGGGTTCTTGGGGCTTTTGCACATGGAAATTATTCAAGAACGCATTGAAAGAGAGTTTAATTTAGACATTATAACGACTGCGCCGAGCGTAAGTTATCTCGTGCATAAAACGGACGGCGAAGAATTTTTCGTGGACAATCCCACGCATCTTCCCGACCCGTCCGATATCGAATATATGGAAGAACCCATCGTCAAAGCGGAAATTTACACGCCACCCGATTATATGGGCGCGGTTATGGATTTATGCAAAGAGAAACGCGGTGTGTTTAAGAATATGACGTATATGGACGAACGGCGTGTGAAATTGGAGTATACGTTACCGTTAAACGAAATCGTCTACGACTTTTTCGACGGCTTGAAATCCCGAACGAAGGGGTATGCGAGCTTTGACTACGAGCTTGCGGGCTATCAGCGTTCCAAACTCGTTAAATTGGATATTTTGCTTAACGGGGAAATTTGCGACGCGTTGTCCGTTATCGTGTTCGAAGACAGAGCGTACGAACGGGGCAGAACGCTTTGCGAAAACTTGAAAAACGCCATTCCCCGTCAGCTTTTCGAAATTCCCGTACAGGCGGCGGTGGGTGGAAAAATCATCGCCCGTGAAACGGTAAAGGCGGTTAGAAAGGACGTGCTTGCCAAGTGTTACGGCGGGGATATTACGAGAAAACGCAAACTTCTTGAAAAGCAAAAAGAGGGGAAAAAGCGTATGCGTAAAGTGGGTAGCGTAGACGTGCCCAGCGAAGTGTTCATGGAAATTTTGAAAACGAACAAAGATTAAGAGGTTGAATTATGGCAGGGATTTACGTGCATATACCTTTTTGCAGACATAAATGCAGTTATTGCGATTTCGTATCGTTTCCGGATAAAATCGATTACGCCGAAGCGTATATGGCGTGTTTGTATAAGGAATTGAAAATGCGCGGGGAAGAGCTTAAAGATTACGAGTTCGATACCGTGTATTTCGGAGGCGGTACGCCTTCGTATATTCCGCCCAAACTTATTTTGGGTGCGATGAATCAAATTAAAAAATGTTTTCGCTTAAAGAAAAACGCGGAAATTACTTTGGAGTTAAACCCCGGTACGATAGGTGAAAAGAAAGTGCAGACCTATTTAAGCGCAGGCATAAACCGTTTTTCGATAGGCTTGCAAACGGCAATCGACGAACAGCTTGCCGATTTGGGGCGTATCCATAACGCGCGGGACTACGTGTACGCTACGGGTCTTTTGAAAGGTCAAAATTTTAGTACCGATATTATGCTCGGTTTGAAAAACCAAACGAAAGAGGACGTTGCAAAAACGGTGGAACTTGCTACGGCTTGCGGTTCGAGCCATATTTCTATGTACGCGCTTACCGTTGAAGACGGTACGCCCATTTATACCGATTATCTCAACGGCGAGTTGCCTGACGCGGACGAAGTTGCCGAGTTGTATGAATTCGGACGTAAATTATTGGAAGAAAAGGGCTTTCACCGCTACGAAGTTTCTAATTTCGCCAAAGAGGGCAAGGAAAGCAAGCATAATCTTAATTATTGGAAACGAGGCGAATATATCGGCGTCGGCGTTTCGGCGAGTTCGTTTATGCAAGGCAAACGCTTCACGAATACCTTTAATTTGGACGAATATATGAAATGCGTTATTTCCGGGTTCTATCCCGCCGTTTCCTCGGAAGTCGTAGAGG
This sequence comes from Clostridiales bacterium, assembly GCA_015069285.1. GTDB lineage: Bacteria > Bacillota > Clostridia > Christensenellales > Borkfalkiaceae > Scatosoma. The sequence continues at coordinate 12,618 of SVIX01000025.1, forward strand.
AAAAGGATGCGAAGTTTGAATTTATTATGTTGGCGCTCAGGACTTCGTACGGCGTGTCTATGAAAGAATACAAAGAAAAGTTCGGCGTATCTTTGGCGGAAGATTTCCCGAACGCTTTGAAAAAAACGGTACAATATTTGCAGTTGGACGGGGATATTTTACGCATTAAAGAGGAGTATTTGTACGTGCAAAATTCCATTTTGACAGTTTTTTTAGAGGAGGAGTCTAAATGAGAATATTGATTATTCGGCACGGCGACCCAAACTATAAAGACGATTGCTTGACGGAAAAAGGGAAACGCGAGGCAAACCTTCTCGCCGAAAAATTGAAAAAGGAAAAAATCGATTATCTCTACTCTTCGCCACTTGGCAGGGCGAAAGAAACGTGTGAAACGTACGCAAAAGCCGTGGGCAGAGAAAAGGATATCGTCGTAAAGGATTGGTTAAAAGAGTTTAACCACAGCGTCGTTTTTCCGTCTGGGCGCGCGTGGGGTCTGCCTTGGGATATGCTCCCCGAGGAGTGGACGGAAGAAAGAAAATTGTACGATTTTGAAGAGTGGTATAACCACGAATGTTATCAAGGTTCGGGCTTAAAAGAACATTATTTAGAGGTCGTAAAGGCGTTGGACGAAACGATAGAAAACCACGGTTATAAGCGCGAAGGTAGGGCGTACGCGACGAAGAAAGGGAATAGGGATACGCTTGCGTTTTTTTGTCATTTTGGAGCGGAATGCGTCTTGCTTTCTCGGCTTTGTAATATTTCGCCTATAAGCCTTTGGCATAATTTCGTAGCGTTGCCTACCTCCGTTACGACTTTGTATACGGAAGAACGCCGAGAGGGCAAAGTGTCTTTCCGTTGCGCAGGGTTTGGCGATACGGGGCATTTATACGCAGGAGGCGAACAGCCGTCGCCGAGCGCGCGCTTTTGCGAAACGTACGGTTACGAAGGCGAAAGGAGAGATTAAATGAAAAAACACCTTTCCGTTGTGGGCGCGTTGATATTCGAAAACGGCAAAATTTTTGCGGTAAAACGCGGGGATTCCCCGTATGCATACGTCGCGCATAAATACGAATTTCCGGGCGGAAAAATTGAAAAGGGCGAACGAGCGGAAGACGCTTTAAAGCGAGAGCTGAAAGAAGAATTGGATTTAACGGCAGACGTAGGCGCGTTATACGCCTCGCAAACGTTTGAATATCCTGATTTTAAGATAACGCTATACGTGTACGAGTGTGAAATGCGTTCCGCCTTTCAAATAAAAGAACACGAAAGCTTTGCTTGGATTTCCCCTAAAAGCTTGCGTAGCGAGGAATGGGCACCTGCCGACGCGGAAATCGTGGAAAGTTTGAAACGCGTGTTTGGAGATTGATAATGAAAAAGAATAACGTAATTTTAATAGGTATGCCGGGGAGCGGAAAAACGACGGTCGGTACGGAGCTTTCCGAACTTCTCGGTTACGGTTATATCGATAGCGACAGCGTTATCGTCGCGCGCGAAGGCATGCGTTTGGACGAGTTGATTGCAAAAGTCGGTCGTGAAGGATTTTTGGATATCGAAGGGAAAGTGAATTCCGAACTTTGCGCGTCGCGTTGCGTGATAGCGACGGGCGGTAGCGTTATTTACCGCGAAGGCGCGATGCGAAAATTAAAGGAGTTGGGAAAGGTCGTGTATTTACGGCTTTCGTATAAAACGATAGAATCGCGGTTGGGGGATTTGCAAAAGCGCGGTGTGGCGATAAAACAAGGGTATACGCTGTTGGATTTGTATAACGAACGCACGCCATTGTACGAAAAATACGCCGACGTTACCGTAAATTTGGACGGATTATCCGTAAAAGATAGCGCGCAAGCCATTAAAAAGGCGGTGGAAGATGACGGAAATTAATCAGATGAAAATCGCCGTTTACGGCGCGGGCGCGATGGGAACCGTTCTCGGCGGATTGTTGACGCTTGGGGGGCTTAAAAACGTTCATTTGATTACCCGCAACGAAAAACACGTGCAAGGCTTAAACGAACGAGGCGCGCAAATCGTGTGCGTGGCGGAAAACAATCAATTAACCGTTCCCGTTACCGCTTTGTTGCCGTCGCAGATGACGGAAAAATACGACGTCGTGTTTTTGATGACCAAACAAAAATCCAACGCGGAAATTTTACGGTTTTTATTGCCGTATTTGCACGAGGACAGCGTTGTTTGCACTACGCAAAACGGATTGCCCGAACGGTCGGTGGCGGAGGTCGTAGGCGAACGGCGTACGTACGGCGGTGTGGCAAGTTTCGGCGCAAGCTTTATCGGCGAGGGGAAAGTAGCGCTTACTTCCAAAACGAACGGTATGACTTTGCAGGTCGCAGGCTATAAAAACGACGGTGAAAAAACGGACTTGCTTACGAAAATTTTGTCGTACGCAGGCAGAGCCGTTGGGAATTTGAGTTTTGGCGCGCAAACGCAAAACTTGCTCGGCGCGCGGTGGAGTAAATTGGCGATAAACAGCGCGTTTTCAGGACTTTCCGTCGTTACGGGCTGTTCGTTTGGGGAAATCGCCAAACGCCGAAAATCCAAAAGAATTGCGCTTGGGATTTTACGGGAATGTTTAGAGGTTGCAAACGCGTCGGGCGTTATTCTTGAAAAAATGCAAGGACGCGATATGCAAAAACTTTTGGGCGGAACGGGATTTTTTAAGACGGCTTTTGCGTTGTTTGCTTTACCGATTGCGATGAAAAAGCATAAGCGTTTGGTGTCAGGTATGCTCCGTGACGTTAAAGAAGGAAGAAAATGCGAGATTGATTTTATCAACGGCGCGGTGGTCGCGGAAGGCAAAAGAGTGGGCGTAAAAACCCCTTTATGTGAAAAGGTCGTGGAACTTGCGCACGGCATAGAAAACGGATTGTATGAAATCTCGTATAAAAATACGGATTTTTTTGAATTGAACAAAAAAGAAAGAGAGGAAAGATAATTATGGATTGGAATAAATTAGCAGACGCTTTAATACCCGACGAAAACGTCAAAGATTTGGAAGAATACGAAAAAGCGTATCCTGAGCGCGCGTTAGAAAAGGGCGCGCAGGTAACCCGACTTGCGCCTAGTCCCACGGGATTTATGCATATTGGGAATTTATTCGTGGCGCTCGCCAACGAACGGATTGCGCATCAAAGCGACGGCGTCTTTTATTTGCGTATCGAAGACACGGACGAAAAACGGAAGGTAGAAGGCGCGGTGGAAGTTATTCATACCTCCTTGAAATATTTTGGCGTCAAATTCGACGAGGGCGCGGATTTGTGCGGAAATTACGGTCCGTACTACCAACGCCAACGCGCGGAAATTTACCACGCGTATGCAAAAGATTTGATTCGTCGCGGTTTGGCGTACCCCTGTTTTTGTACGGAACAAGACTTAGAACAAACGCGTGAAACGCAAACGGAACAAAAATTGTTGCCGGGATATTACGGGGAATTTGCAAAATGCCGTACCTTAACGGAAGAACAAATTTACGAAAATTTGCGCGCGGGGAAACCGTACGTTATTCGTTTGCGCTCACAAGGCGACGTCAACGTCAAACATACCTTCCGCGACGAAGTGAAAGGGGAGATTACCGTTACGGAAAACAACCAAGACGTCGTTATTTTGAAGTCGGACGGGATTCCTACTTATCACTTTGCGCACGCGATTGACGACCATTTTATGAGAACTACGCTCGTAATTCGCGGTGAGGAATGGCTTTCGTCCTTGCCTATCCACATTGAACTCTTCAAAGCGCTTAATTTCCGTCTTCCCAAATACGGACATAACTGCTCTATTCAAAAAATCGACGGGGAAACGCGTAGAAAACTTTCTAAACGGAAAGACCCCGAAGCGTCCCTTTCTTATTACCGCGAACAAGGCTATCACCCCGACGCGGTGCGTACCTATATGATGACCCTTTTGAACTCCAATTTTGAAGAATGGTTGTTGAAATTCCCCGATAAGCCGTTGGAAGAATTTAAATTCTCTATCGGAAAAATGGGCAAAAGCGGGGCGCTTTTCGATATTGTTAAACTCAACGATATTGCAAAAACGCAAATGTCTAAATTAAGCCAAGAAGAAACGTACGACTTCTTAAAAACGTGGACGGAGGAGTTCGGTACGCAAACACAAAAGAAATATTTTGACGATAAAGAATATTTAATGAACGTACTTGCGCTTTGTATGGGCGTAAACGGAAAAAAGAGAAGAAAGGACTTTATCTGCGCAAAACAAGCGATGGATACGATTGCCTATTTCTTTGAAGAGGCATTCTCGCCCGAATACGCGTACCGTTTTGAAAACGGGACGGTGAAAAAAGTTTTGCAAGAATTTAAAGAGGTATATAATTACGCGGACGATAGCTCGGCGTGGTTTAACAAAGTGAAACAAATCGCCGAAAACAACGGGTTCACTTCGGATATGAAGGCGTACAAAGCCAACCCCGACGCCTACGCAGGGAACGTAGCGGATATTGCGGAAATGTTGCGTATTGCAGTCACGGGCTTGTCCAACACCCCCGATTTGTGGACGATAATGCAAATTTTAGGCGAACAAAAAACGCTTGACCGCTTGGAAAAAGCAATCAGCGCGTTATAAAGAAAGAATAAAATGAGGCAATCCTCTAAAATAAGGAGTAAAACTATGTTAAAAGGAATACCGAATATTGTATCCCCAAGTCTTTTAAAGATTTTAAGTGAAATGGGGCATGGTGATGAAATTGTAATAGCGGACGGCAATTTTCCAAGTGAAAATTATGGGAAGCGTGTGGTGCGCGCGGATGGTATTGGTGGAGTGGATATGTTAAAGGCTATTCTTACGTTAATACCGCTTGATACATATGCAGAAGAAAACTTTTTGTTGATGCAAACTACCCAAGGCGACCCTACGCCAAGCATTTGGAATGAATATTTTACGGTGGCAAGCGGGATAGATGATAACATTCGAGTGGGGGAATTAGAACGGGTTGCTTTTTATGAACGAGCGAAAAACGCTTATGCTGTAATCGCGACGGGCGAGGGTGCGGTGTATGCTAATATTATTCTCAAAAAGGGAGTAATAAAATAAAGGAGATATTGCGTTTTATGGATGGTTGAATAGAGAGTGTGATAAAGCACTTCTTTGTGAGCTTCTTCAACTGATAAAAACCCCGCACGCCGTTGTCGGCGCGCGGGGGTTTGGTTATAATCGTACGGGATAAAAATACGCTACATAAAAAATGGTAAATACAAATAGTTCAAAAAGGGTAAGCGCGACGTAAAATTTAAATCCTGCAATCGCGCCGAGTTTTGTACCGCGCCGTCTATAAGAAAGGGCAATAATTAAGCCGATAAGTCCTAAGAAAAGCGAACAGAAAAAGCCAACCCAAAACGATCCGTCGTCTTCTTTCGTTTTTGAGGGTGGAGCTTGTTTGTTGGGCTTCGCGTGAGCGATTGATGCGTTTTTTGAAACAAGTTGCGCTAAGTTTTTGCAATCATCACAAAGCTCTTCGCTTCCGTTGACTTTTTTTCCACATAATCGACAAAACATTTTAACCTCCAAAATCTTTTACTATTTATATTATATAGAACATTTTGTTCCAAGTCAAGTATTTTGGAACGATTTGTTCTAAAATAATAGTATGAAGAATACTTTTTCGGAACAATTGAATGGCTTGCGGATAGAAAATAATCTTACGCGTAGTCAACTTGCAGAGAAATTGAACGTTTCCGTGCGCCTTATTTCCTATTGGGAAAACGGGCAAAGAGAATGCGATTTTGATATGCTTATAAAAATAGCCGACCTTTTTTCGGTCAGCATTGATTATTTATTAGGAAGAAAAGAATATTAGGTGACCCGTACGGGTATTTGCCGTTTCTCGCAAGCGAGAACGCCCGCCAAAGTGTCGTCGCTCGTCAAGCGAAAGGAAGGAATAAGGCGCGTTGTTTCTCGCTCCTCGCGCGAACCCCCGACAATGCGGAGAACCGTGCTAACCTCGCTATGTTCCATAAAAAAAGACAGAACGAAGTCTGTCTTTTTTTATGGCGCAGGCGGAGGGATTTTGGCATTTGCCAAAGTGTCGTCGCTCGTCAAGCGAAAGGAAGGAATAAGGCGTGCGGTTTCTCGCTCCTCGCGCGAACC
>SVIX01000026.1 GCA_015069285.1 Clostridiales bacterium
ATGTCGAATTTTATCGAAAAACAAAAAAACTACCTAAAATTAGGTAGTTTCATCAATATATTCGTCGTAAGTTACTTGTCTATCGTAAGTTTTCGTACCGTTTAGCTCAATAATACGATTTGCTACGGTATTCATAAGTTCTTGGTCGTGCGAGGTTAAAAGCATACAACCGCGGAAATTGCTCAATCCGTTATTAAGCGCGGTAATGGATTCCAGGTCGAGGTGGTTGGTAGGTTCGTCGAAAATCAAGAAATTACTTCCTTCCAACATCATTTTAGCCAACATACAGCGCACTTTTTCGCCCCCCGAGAGGACTTTGGCTTTTTTTAGAGCTTCTTCGCCCGAAAACAACATTCTACCCAACCAACCGCGAAGATATTCTTCGTAATGGTCCGAGGAATACTGAGAAAGCCATTCCACGAGATTCAAATCACAGTTCTCAAAATATTCATTATTATTTTGAGGGAAATAGGAAACGGAAATCGTCTTACCCCATTTTACCGTACCTTTATCCGGTTGTTCTTTTCCCATTAAGATATCGTAAAGCATCGTTAGCGTCGTACTCTTGTCTGCAACGAAACCAATTTTTTCATTCCTTTGCACGCTGAAAGAAAGATTTTCAAAATAGCCCTCTTTGGTCAAATCTTCGACGATTAGAATATCGTTCCCGATGTCCTTTTCGAATTTAAAATCGATATACGGATATTTTCGAAGGGAGGGTTTGAAATCGTTAATCGTAAGTTTTTCCAATTCTTTCTTTCTGGAGGTAGCTTGACGGGATTTTGATGCGTTGGCAGCAAAGCGCGCAATAAATTCCTGTAATTCTTTGGCGCGTTGTTCCGCTTTTTTATTTTGCTCTTTTTGTTGGCGAGCAAGCAACTGGCTCGTTTGATACCAAAAATCATAGTTCCCAACGTACATATTGATTTTTCCAAAATCTACGTCGCAAATATTCGTACATACCTTATTTAAAAAGTGTCTGTTGTGCGATACGATAATGATAGTATTTTCAAAATCCATCAAGTAATTTTCCAACCAACGAACCGTTTTTATGTCTAAGTTATTGGTAGGCTCGTCCAAAAGTAAAACGTCCGGGTCGCCAAATAAAGCTTGCGCAAGCAAAACCCTAACTTTTTGCTTTGCGTCTAAATCGCTCATCTGCGCATAATGCAAACTTTCGTCAATTTCCAATGCGTTTAAAAGTTGACTTGCTTGGTATTCCGCGTCGTATCCGTTCATTTCTGCGAATTCACTTTCAAGCTCCGCCGCCCGAATACCGTCTTCTTCCGAAAAATCTACGTTTGCATACAACGCGTCCTTTTCGTCCATAACCTCTACGAGTCGCTTAAATCCGAGCATAACCGTACGGATAACCGTTTCGTTATCATACATATTTTGGTTTTGTTGTAAAACGGACATACGCTCGTTTTTCTCTAAGGATACAAAACCTTTTTGCGGTTCTATTTCACCGGAAAGGACTTTTAAAAAGGTAGATTTTCCTGCGCCGTTTGCACCGATTATACCGTAACAGTTCCCTTTTGTAAATTTTAAATTAACGTCTTCAAAAAGTTTTTTACTGCCGTATTGCAACGATACGCCCGTTACTTGTAACATAAAAACACCTCGTAAAATATTTCATCTTGAAAATTATACCATATTCTAAATATTAAAGCAAACGTTTTGTTCGTCAGAACAAAAGAAAAAAGCCCTCGACGAGGACTTTCTCCCAGGTTTTTTTATTTTATCAATTTTTCAACCATATTTACCAAATCGCCTACGGTCACCATATTTTCAACGTCTTCATCTTCTACGGTAACGTTGTACTCGTCTTCCAAACGACTGATAAGTTCCACGGCGTCTAAAGAATCTGCGCCCAAATCTTCCACGATTTTTGAGTCGGGCGTAATCTTTTCAATTGAAATATTGAGCGATTCCGCAAGCATTGCTTGAATTTTTTCAAACATATTCATATCCTCCGTAATTTGAATATTCTAAAATTTTATATTTATATTTTAATACAAAACCGTATAAAAGTCAAGTAAATTTTACAATTATTTCCTTAATTCTTGTTTTTCATCGTTAAAGCGATTCGATTCTTTTTTAAATCCACTTCTTTCACGAATACTTGAACGATTTGTCCAACTTTCAAAACTTCGGACGGGTGTCGAATATATTTATCGGTTATTTCAGAAATGTGTACTAAACCGTCTTGATGAACGCCAATATCAACAAACGCGCCGAAATCCACGACGTTTCTTACCGTACCCGTAAGAACCATTCCGCTTTTTAAATCAGCGATTCCCAATAAATCCTTTCGTAATATAGGCGCGGGCAAGCTCTCGCGAATATCCCGCCCCGGTTTCATAAGTTCGGTGACGACATCGGTAAGCGTTGCTTTGTCCAAACCCGTTTCTTTTGCCGTATTTTCTTCGCCGTACGCTTTTATTTTTTGTTGCAAATCGGAAATCCTACGCGCGCGTACGTCCTCTTTCGTATACGAAAACAACGAAAGTAATTTTTCCGCTTTTTCATAAGACTCAGGGTGAACCGCCGTATTATCAAACACGTTTTCTCCCCCTTCAATACGCAAAAATCCTGCGCATTGTTGATAGGCTTTCGCACCGAGCTTGGGAATTTTCAAAAGTTGTTTGCGGGATTTAAATTTACCGTTTTCCTCTCGAAAGGCGACGATATTCTTTGCAACCGCGCTATTTAATCCTGCAATATATTTTAATAAGGAAACGCTTGCGGTATTTAAGTCCACACCAACGCTGTTTACGCAATCTTCTAACACACCCGTAAGCGCATCGTCCAACCGCTTTTCATTCATATCGTGCTGGTATTGTCCCACCCCGATGGATTTGGGGTCGATTTTAATAAGCTCTGCCAAAGGGTCTTGCAATCTACGCGCAATCGATACGGCGCTTCGCGCAGTAACGTCGTAATCGGGAAATTCTTCTTTACCGAGCGGACTCGCCGAATAAACGCTTGCGCCCGACTCGTTTACGATAACGTAATTTACTTCTCTGCCCGTTTCAGCCTTGATTTCTTTGATGAGCTCCACGATAAAAATTTCACTTTCCTTGCTTGCCGTTCCGTTTCCGCAAGAAATAACTTCTACCCCGTATTTTTTTATTAAGGCTTTAAGCGTCCTTTTGGATTCTTCCGTTTTATTTTGCGGGGGCGTGGGAAAAACAACCGTTTTGTCTAATACTTTTCCCGTTCCGTCCACCACGCAAATTTTACAACCCGTTCGAAAGGCAGGGTCCCAACCCATCGTGATTTTATCTTTTACGGGCGGTTGCATCAAAAGTGGCTTTAAATTAAGTTCAAAAGTTTTTATCGCCTGTTCGCTGGCGTCTTCAAAAAGTTGCGCGCGCACTTCGCGTTCTACGGACGGAGCAATTAAACGCTCGTAACCGTCCCAAACCGCCAATTTCACCACTTGTGAACTTTCACCGCCCTCTTTCAAGAAATTTGAAGCGGTAATTTTTTTGGCAAACTCATCGTCTACTTCTACGGATACTTTTAAAAAGCCTTCTTTTTCTCCGCGATTAAGCGCAAGAACGCGATGACCTTTAATTGCACTTACGGGTTCACGATAATCAGCGTACATTCCGTACGTTTTCGCTTCGTCTTCCGCCTCTTTGCCTTTTACGTACGACGAAACGATTTCCCCGTGGCGGAAATAATAATTGCGTAATTTTTTACGAGTGAGCGCGTCGTCGGAAACAATTTCCGCAATAATATCCTGCGCGCCGTCAATAGCGTCTTTTACGCTTTGCACTTCCTCGGATAAATAGTTTTCCGCTTCCTTTTTAAGATTTAACGTTGCGTCCTGTTTTAAAATCAGTTCCGCAAACGGTTGCAACCCCTTTGCAATAGCAACGGACGCACGAGTTTTGCGTTTTTGTTTAAACGGACGGTATATATCCTCTACTTCCGTAAGCGTTACCGCGCCCATAAGACCGCGCCGTATTTCTTCCGTCATCTTGCCTTGTTCGGTAATAGAATTGCTGACTTCTTCCTTTCGTTTTTCTAAATTACGCAAGTAAGTAAGCCTATCGTTTAATTCCCGCAAAACTTGGTCATCGCAACTCCCCGTCATCTCTTTGCGGTATCGAGCGATAAACGGTACGGTATTGCCTTCGTCTAAAAGCGTAATGATATTTTGCGCGTGCGTTTTTGTGAGATTGAATTCGTTTGTAATCGTTTGTAAAATGTCCATATTCTACCTATATTATTTTATTTTCAAGGAACGCAAATATTCCTTTTGTTGTTTTGTTAAACGGAAACTTTCCGTTGCCTTTTGAATCGCTTTATTATGCGTCCGCTTTGTCAACAGATTTTCTTTTAAAAGTGAAACGCCGTAGTCATAATATTTAACGAGGATTTCCGCAGTCAGCCACGCAAGCGCCATATGTACGTAGTATGCGGACGGATTCGTTTGCGCGATATATTCCCGAACGAACGGCAAGTATTTTTCCTCTACGTAAAAAGTTAATAAAGTGACGAGTACGAATCGAACGGAAAACTCTCCGCCGTTTTTAAATAATCGGATTAAAACGGGCAAGAACTCTTCTTTGTGTTTTTCAATGCATTTTGCTTTGAAACAATCGCAACAAGCCCAATTATCTATTAAAGATACGCATTTTTCTACACACCGCACGAACTCCTCGTACGGCAAGGAGGATACTACGGCAAGCTTGATAAAAATAACTTCAAAATATTCGTCGGAAAAAGCCAACAATTCTTCGACGTTCCATTCGTTTTCTTTCGCTATTTTTCGCATAACGGGAGTACGCACCCCTAAAATTTTCGCTTTCGTAAAAATAAGTTTGCGTTGAAAATTCGCAAAAGCGTCTTCTTTGTAGTCGTTTAAGATTTTAAGTAGATTGGAATACGTCATCAAAAGCGTTCCTCCAAACCGTTTCGTCAAAGCGTGGATTTGCCGGGCTCGTGGACGGCATTTTTTGATAAGGAATGGGAAGGTCGGCATACTTTTTTAAAAATAAATCGTAAGCCAACGCACCATTTAATAGTATCTTGCGGATATTAGCGTTTTTCAGTACGACTTCTAAATTCGCCGTTTCCGCCAATTTCACCGAAGCGTCTGCCGAACCTTCAATTTCGCAAGAAATTACCATATCCCAAAGCGCAATATTTCTGCGACGCAAAAACGCTTTTTTGCCTTCTACGCTATTAGGAACTTCTTCGTGAAAATAACCGCATACCGTTTTCCAAAAACGATTTCGTTCGTTTCCGTAGTAAAAATCAATTTGCCGACTCTTTACGGAGGGGAAACTGCCCAAAATAAATATTTTACTATTTTCGTCAAATATTGGCGCAAAGCCGACCTTTCTTGCGTTTTTCATAGCTCGAATTACAACGGCTTGTCCGTATTCCCAATCAATGCAACCGCTTTTTGCGTTTCGTCAAACATAAAAGCAATCGACTCTTTTACGCTTTCAAACGACATGGCGTTGATTTTATTCAAACGCTCTTCAAAATCGAAAATCTTATTAAAATATAACATATATTTTCCATATAAAAGCATTTGCGCGTTCGTGCTTTCGTTGCTAAAAAACATGCCCGATTTGATTTGTTCACGGCTACGCAAAAACTCTTCTTGCGTAACCCCGTTTTGTTTTATATCCCGTATTACCTCGCAAATTGCGTCGTACGCCGATTGTTTTTCCGTAGGGTTTACGCCCGCATAAATGATTTGATTACCACATTCCGCATACGCAGATACGTAAGAATACACCGAATACGCAAGCCCGCGCTTTTCACGGACTTCTTGGAACAATCTTGAACTCATAGACCCGCCCAAAATTCCGTTTACTACGCCTACATTGTCTTCCAATTCGTGCCCGCGCGGGATAGAAGGGTAAGCAAGCGCAATATGCATTTGTTCAATCGGTTTTTGCTTGACAAGACTTTTTTTCGCAAATAAAATATTCGGTTCTCGTTTTTCAAACGCCCCCGTTTCCAAAGTTCCGAAATAGCTTTCCACGAGCGCTTGCGCCGTTACGCCGTCGATTGCGCCGGCAAAAGATATAACGATATTTTTAGGGCAATAGCGAGCTTTTTTATAACGAATAATATTTTCTACGGTAAATCCTTTTACGTTTTTTACCGTACCTAAAATATTTCTACCGTAATTTTCCTTCCCGTAAAAAGCGTTGGCAAGTAAATCTAAACATAAATCTTCAGGAGTATCTTCGTTCATGGAAATTTCTTCGCAAACGACTCCCTTTTCCCGTATCATTTCTTCTTCGGGATAAGTGGAATTTAAAAATAAATCGGATAAAATTTCAAAACATTCTGCGGTATGGTCTGCCGTGCATTTTGAATAATAACAAGTCAAATCTTTGCCCGTAAACGCGTTTACCTGCGCGCCCAATCTATCAAATGCGTCCGACACTTCAAATGCGTTACGCTTTTTCGTGCCTTTAAATTGCATATGCTCGATAAAATGCGAAATACCGTCTTCTTCATTCGTTTCCGAGCTTGCGCCCGTTCCTACTAAAATGCCCATCGTTACGGACATTAAGCCTTGCATTTGTTTTACGACGAGCCTTAACCCGTTCTCGTACTTCTTTTCAAAAATCATATACTTTTATCCTTTATTTTCTATTTGTATATTCTCCGAAACGGTTATCGCTTTTAACGATTGCGTTTGGTAAAATTTTAATATATCCTCTAATGCGGATACCGTTTCCGCCATCGGGTGCATAAGCACGAACTCTCCTGCCTTTATCTCCTTCGTTGCGCGCGTATAAATAAGAGCGGAATTTTTATCACGCCAATCTATCGTATCTCGCGACCATAAAACCGTTTTCATTCGTAGCGTTTCGCAAGCGGACAACGTAGCGTTCCCGTACGAACCGGACGGAGGCGCGAATAACGCTGGCTCTACCCCCAGCGTGAGCTTGATGAATTGATTACAGTTTGTTATTTCCTCAAAATTTTGTTGCGCGGATAATTTTTTATGGTCTTTATGAAAATAACCGTGATTGCCGATTTCGTGACCTTGCGTATAAATCTCCCGCAAACAATCCACGTTATCGTCCGCCCAACAACCACCGATAAAAAAAGTTGCTTTCGCGTCGTATCTTTTTAAAATTTCAAGTATATCGTATACCTCTTGCGTTCCCCAATATACGTTAAACATTAAAGATACGCCTTGTGATTTTTCCGAACCGAAACGGTAGATTTCGTCCGATTTCCCTTCCGTTTGGGTCGTTTTTGGCGGAGCAAGACAAATTGCGCCGACGGATAACACCAAAAAGCCAAGCGCAAGATTGGTTAAAACACGTATTTTAATTCCCGATTTTTCTTTATTCTTTTTAATTTTCAAAACACACCTCAAAAAAAGCTTTTTCGTAATATTTTATTTTGCTTTTTTCTTGGATATGTCTACCAATATTATTTAATTTTAACGATGGTAACGCCCGTTTCGCCCTCTCCGTATTTACCGTATCTAAATTCCGCAACGTTTTTATGCGTTCTTAGAAATTCTTGAATCCCCGCGCGGAGCTTGCCCGTACCTACGCCGTGAACAATACGCACTTCTTCCAAATTGGCAATCACCGCGGAATCGATAAACGCTTCTACGTCGGGTAACGCTTCGTATACCGTTTTCCCGATAACGTTAATCTCCAAAGTAGGAACGGGCTTTGGCGTAAGCGTTTTGGTGATTTTTACCCGTTCTTGTTTTTTATTAGTTTGCGCTTTTTCTTCTGCGATTACAAGCGACAATTCAGAAATTTTACTACGGATTTTTATATTACCGCAAAGCACTTCCGCTTCGTTTTTGGATATTCTTACGTTTTGCACGATTCCCGTTTGGTTTACGCTTTTCACGTATACTTTACTGCCCACTTTCAAGGTTTCCGCCCGTACGGCTTCGTACTGCGGACAAACGATTTCTTCTTTTTCCACGTCGTACGCTTTATCCGAAAGACGGTTTTTTAAGGTACGCGCCTTGATTAAGTCCGACTCGTTGAGCGTATCTTTCGCAAAAATCGATTCAATTTCCTCCAAAAGCTCTTCCGCTTGCGCCGTTTTATCACGAATAATCCGTCTTGATTCCGCTTTCGCCGTTACGGATAATTTCTCTTTTTCGTGATTTAATTTCTCTCGTTCGCGCGATAACGCAAGGTGTTTTTCTTGCCATTCCGCCTTTAAGCGATTGCACTCTTTTAAGGTTTCCTCCGCTTTTATTCTGCTTTCTTCCGCGCTACGAACGATATTTTCAAACCGTTGCGCGTCTACGGATAAATTATTAAGCGCATCCTCTAATATGCTCTCTTTTAAACCCAATCGACGAGAAATGGCGAGCGCGTTACTCGACCCAGGTAACCCGATACGCATAGCATATAACGGTTGTAGCGTATTAGAGTCAAACTCCATACAAGCATTTTCTATTCCGTTTGCGGAAAAAGCAAATTCTTTTAATGCGGTATAATGCGTAGTTACTACGCCCGCGCAACCCGTTTTTAATAAATGCGCAACGATTGCCTTGGCAAGCGCCTGCCCTTCGTCGGGGTCAGTTCCGCCACCCAATTCGTCGATTAAAACCAAATCGTTTTTCGTTGCGTGATTAACGATGTGAATGATATTCGTAATATGCGAGGAAAAGGTTGAAAGACTTTCTTCAATGCTTTGCGAATCGCCAACGTCACAGTATATTTCCTCGAACACAGACAATTTTACCCGTTTTGCAGGAACGAACAAACCGCACATCGCCATCATACAAAACAGCCCGACCATTTTTAAAGTAACCGTTTTACCACCCGTATTCGGTCCGCTGATAAGCAAAAAACGATAGGTTGAACCAAGCGATAAACTCACGGGCACAACTTTTTTTCTATCGATTAACGGGTGTCTACCCATCTCAATTTCTATTATACCTTTATCGTTGATTTCAGGTTGTACGCAACCAAGTTTATAAGCGTATTCCGCGCGCGCGTAAGCGCAGTCAATTTCTTCCAACAACTCTATATCCGTAGTCAGCTCCTCAGCCATAAACCCAGCGCGCCGAGAAAGTTCACCTAATATGCGTTCCACTTCCTCCTTTTCGTCTACGGCAAGCGAACGCAATTCGTTGTTCATCTCCAACACTTCTTCGGGCTCAATAAAAAAAGTAGCGCCACTTGCAGACCTATCGTGCACGAACCCTTTAATATTACGCTTGTATTCGGCGCGAACGGGCAAAACGTAACGGTTGTCACGCATCGTCACGATTGCGTCTTGCAAATACTTGCCTTCGTCGCCCGTTAAATACTCCGAAAGCCTTGAACGGATTTTTTCATTCAGCAAGCGTATTTCACGGCGAAGCGTATACAGTTTATCGCTGGCGTAATCGCTTACTTCGCTATCGTTTAAAATTTTCGTACGAATATCCTCTTCCAAATTTTCATCGAAATACAATCTATCCGCGAGCTTTTTCATAAGCGTTATATTTTCATCCGTAACGCTGTTAATGCTCGTATGCGCAATTCTCGTACTACGCAATAAATTTTCAATTTTTAAAAGTTCTCCGCAAGAAAGCGAAGACCCTTTTTTCGCGCGCCCCAACTCGTCGGAAAAGGCGGGAAAATATTCAACTTTTGCTACTCCGTAAGAAAACAATAACGCTATACTTTCTTCGGTGATTTTTAACCTAAATTTCGCCTCTTTCACGTCCGGCGTCGGTTGCGTATTACAAAGCAACCGTTTTCCACCTTCCAAAACGGCAAATTGCGAGGCGTTGAAAAGGATTTTATTCAATTCCGTTTTTTCTATTGCGTGCGTATTCATTATAGAACTCCCCGTTTTGCGTGTCCGCTCGTTTTTCCAAAATAATTTTGTATATCAACCGACAAATCCGACAAAGTTCCAGCCGTATTTTTTGCGTCGTCGTTTATCAAACGGTTACAATTATAAAGTTCGAATCGGCAATTTCCTTTCCCGTCCAAATAACGGCGTACGGGAAACCGCCTATCGTTCTCGTCCGTCAAAAAATATAAACTCTTTTTATCGCAAATATTACATGTTTTTTCAAACGGACAATAGGATAAATCCATTAACTTAATCCCGCCGTCTTTTAAAACAAACGAACGCCCCCCTAAAAGCGGTTGCAATTCTTTATCGTTTAATTCCTTAGACAAGGCGTAGTATTCCGCGGATATTTGTCCAAGCGCGACGGCGTTACAAACGTTTAACCCCGTACCGATAAAAAGCTTTAAATTTCTTTGTTTGGCAAATTCTATCGCTCCGTAATTTTCCGCGTAAATCCCGTCTATATCCGATTGTTGCAACCAAGCGTCTATCGCACGTTCGTCAACACTCGTACAAAAGGGTGGATAATACAAGTACTTTTCAAATTTTCCTTGCAAAAAACTTTGCGGTAGCGACTTGTTATAATCCGTTGCTTTATATATGGCAATATCCGTACGAATATCCTCAAAATCGCTGGCAATAACCGCCGTTTTTTGATTTTTACCTTCTACGGTCGGGATATTAAAGCCAACGTATTCGTATGTCGTATACTGCTTAACGGTCAATTCGTCAAAACAACGACGGCGGAAAGCGTTTAATTCCGATTTCGCAATAAAAACGTTACCGTTTATCGTCACTTCGTCGAAAATAACGTTGCACGACAATCCGTCCGTTTTCCGAAAACAAACAAAAAGGTCTTCATGCGTCAACGACTGATTTTTTGCCGATTGCAACGGATGCTCACCTACGACTTTTATAGTATCAATCACCGCAACGGGCGGTTGATTCTCGGTGAAATTTAATTGGATATGCACGTCCTTATTCCGTTGTTGGTTAAATACGCGCTCGTTTACCGAAGTGTCCGTCGTAATAAACACGCAATCACCGTTTTTCAATTTCGTTTTTGATAAGACGGAAAAACCTTTGCTTTGCAACTTTTCAAAGGTCGCTCCGCCCATTTCTTTTCCGTCGCGTAAAATTTTAAACGCGTCGCCTATTTTGGGCAAAAAACGACTTTCTACGAAATATTTCCCGTTTACGACCTTTAAAACTCCTACTTTTTCCCCAAGATGACCTTGGATTGCGGTGGATAAAAAGCGTTTGTCTTGTCCAAAGGCAAGACCTTTCGTATAATTGCCTCGATTATACGTTCGCTTTAAGTCCGAAAACAGTTGTGTATCCGCTTTTCCGTCAAGTAATGCACGATAATAACGAACAGACGCGCCAACGTATTCCGCTCTACGCATTCTGCCCTCTATTTTAAAAGAAGTTACGCCAACTTTAACGAGTTTTTCTATATCTTCCCCCACGCACAAATCGGAAAGTGAAAGGGCGTAGCATTTTTCTCCCTTCCCGTTTCTATCATAAGTATAAAGTTTTCGACAAGGTTGTTTACATCTACCGCGATTTCCGCTGTTCCCGCCGACGAACGAAGAAAAATAACATTGTCCCGAATACGCCGTACATAACGCGCCTTGCACGAAGACTTCCGTTTCTATTATTTTCGTGATTTTTTCTATTTCGTCGATGGGGGTTTCACGCGCTAAAATAACGCGGGAAAAACCACAGTTTTTAGCAAAAATCGCGCCGTTTTCATTACAAATTCCCGCTTGCGTGCTTAAATGCAATACAATTTCGGGATATTTTTCTTTAATTGCTTTCCCAAGCAAAGCGTCTTGTAAAATGATTGCGTCCACACCTGCGTTCCATACGCACAACAAAACGCGGAGAAATTCTTCTAATTCTCCGTTTTTCACCATCGTGTTCATGGCAACGTACGTTTTCACTCCGTAAAAACGTGCTTTGCGCGCGTATTCACATAACGTCGATAGGTCAAAATTCTCCGCGCTTTGACGGGCGGAGAAAGAGGTCGCGCCGAGGTATACGGCGTCGGCACCGCAACGAATTGCGACGTTTGCGCATTCTATATTACCGGCAGGGGCTAACAATTCACACATTTTATCTTCCTATACTTCTCGTAATCAATTCTTCCGACGCGTCGTAACCCATACTCTTTAAACGGAAATTACGCGCGGCAACCTCGATAAGAATTGCCAAATTACGACCGGGGCTTACGGGTATCGTCAGTTTGGGGATTTTTATTCCAAAATAGTCGGCAGTAGACACTTCGTCGCCTATTCTGTCATATTCTTTCCCCTGTTGCCAAGTTTCGAATTGAATCACGAGTTGTATTTGTTTTTCGTCTAATACCGAACCTGAACCGTACATACTTTTTACGTTGATAATACCAATCCCGCGAAGTTCCATAAAATAACGAATAATATCGGGCGCAGTACCGTATAATTGGTTGGCGATTTCTTTAATAATCACGTTATCGTCCGCTATCAATCTATGTCCGCGTTTGATAAGTTCCATCGCCGTTTCACTTTTTCCTACGCCACTTTTTCCCGTCAATAAAATCCCTACGCCGAATACTTCCATCAAAACGCCGTGTTCGGTAATGGACGGCGCTAACAAACGGTTAAGATAAACGTATAGACTGCTCATTAAATCGGTCGTGATATTCGCACAACGAAAAATTGGACAAGCCACCTCTTTTGCGGAGTCGACGAGTTCGGGAAGCGCGGGTAAATCACGGCTCAAAATAATACAGGGTAATTCCCCGTGCTCAAATAAGCGTTTTATTTTTAAGCGTCTTTCTTCGCTTGAAAAGGTGCGCAAATATTCGTATTCCGCCAACCCGAATACGAGGATTCTACGAGAATCGTAATAGGTGAAAAATCCGCCCGCAAGTTGCAAACCGGGACGCTCAACGCTCATACTCGCAAGCGTTACTACCCCTCTGCCCGCATAGACGATTTCCAAACCTAAATCATAGGCAAATTTATCAAGCATTACGCTTTGTGTAACGTGCTCACTCATATACCTTCCTCCATATATCCGTATTTTTCAATAACTTCGGCAATCGCGCCTTCTTCGTTCGTACTTTCAAGAACGATTGCCTCCTTTTTTAACCGTTCGTCCGCGTTGTTTACGGCGAGTCCAAGCCCTGCTCTTTTAATCATAGGAACGTCATTCAGCTGGTCGCCAACGGCTATCGTTTTTTCAAGCGGTACGCTATAATACTTCGACAAAAATTCCACCGCCGTGCCTTTGGAATAGTTCGCGTTAATCACTTCCACCAAAAAATCAGCGCTTTTCGTAACGACGCAACCGTCAAAATTTTCTTTTGCCAACGCTTGCATTATCCCTTCCGCCCGTTGCGGTTCTACGATCGTCAACAGTTTATACGCTTGAATACCCGTCTCTTTTACGAATGCAGACAAAGGCTCTTCCGTGATTAAGGTAGCTTTTTTCCCTACGAGTCGTTCGTAAAAGCGCAACGCTTCGTCGTTTTTATTGCAATAAAATTCGTCGAATCCGTAAACGTGGATATGCAACTGCAATTCTTCCATTTTCCGACAAATTTGAACGGTTACTTCGTTGGATAAAACCCCGTTTAATAACGGTTTTCCCGACTCAATATCCATAATGACCGCACCTTGACAGCAAGAAACCGCGCCACGCAAGCCTAATTCTTTTGCGCGGGGTACAATCCCGTAATGTAAGCGTCCTGTGGAAATGGCGAACTTTCCGCCGTCCTTTACGTATTCCGCTATCGCGCTTTTATTCTTTTCAGGAATATTCCCGTTTTCGGAAACGAGCGTTCCGTCAAAATCCGATACGATTAAACCGTAATTTATCTTTCGCATTTATAAGTTCTCCTTAAAGTAACTTTTAATTTTTTTCGCAAGTTCCGCGCCGATACCCTCTACCAAGCAAAGCTCCTCTTCCGTCGCGTTCATAATTTTATCAATCGTTCCAAATTTCTCCATAAGCGCTTTTTGCTTTTTATTTCCAACGCCCTCAATTTCTTGTAACACGGACGCCAAAGTGCGTTTGGAATGTAAACTGCGGAAATAGGTAATGGCAAAACGGTGCGCCTCGTCACGAATCCGTTGTAACATTTTTAAAGCGTAATCACGACGGTCAATCCGTATACTTTCCAAAGAAAAGAGCGTAAACACTTCTTCTTCTCGTTCCGCAAGAGAAATCAATTCAATATCGTCGATATGATACTCGTCGAATATTTCTTTAACAGCCGAAAGCTGACCTTTGCCTCCGTCCACGATGATTAAATCGGGTTTAGGAAAGCGTTCTGCCTCGTTTGAATTTAGCTTTGCAAGACGACGGCGCATCATTTCTTGGTGCGACGCGTAATCGTTTGCGCCCTCTACCGTTTTTATTTTAAAACGCCGATAACTTTTTTTATCCGCTTCGCCGTCGATAAAAACCACCATCGACCCTACTTTATCAACACCGCTTATATTAGAAATATCGTAACACTCCATACGCTTTGGATATTTTTTTAACTTTAAAATCTCCTGCAAGCGAACGCACGCGTTTTTCGTCATATCGTTTTTATGCTTAATTTTATCTATAGATTTCGTCAAATATTCTTCGGCGTTTTTTTCCGCCATATCCAAAAGCTGTCGCTTTGCGCCCAATTTTGCGCGGATAATTTCTACTTTTTTGTCGTAACGCTCTTTAAAATAATTCTCCAACAGTTCCTTTTCGCAAAAATCTTGCACGATAATTTCTTCGGGTAATTCGTGCGTGGAATAAAACTGGATAATAAAAGCCGTCAAGGCGTCCGTTTCGGTTAGAGAACAATCCTCTAAAGCGTAATTGCTACCGCCTTGCATAATCCCGCTACGGGTGACGAGAACGTTTATAGACGAATATAAATAATTGGTTTTTAACGCGATGATGTCTGCGTTTAGCGCGCGATTTAACGACGTTATCCTTTTTAGTTTTAATTTTGATAACATTTGCAATTTTTTCCGATATTCCATTGCAAGTTCAAACTCTTCGTTTTCTGCAAAACGGAGCATTTTTTCTTTTAAAATATTCTCCGCCTCTTCGTAATTCCCGTCTAAAAAGGCAACCGCTTTTTTTACGCGCTCGGCGTATTCGTCTTTATCGCATAAATGCGCGCACGGCGCAGGGCAACGGTGCAAATGATAGGCAAGACAGGGTTTTTTGGGTTTTGAGGATATTGCCGTTTGACAAGTACGCAAATTATAAACGGAACTAATAACGTCTATTAAATCTCCACAGCGTACTCCGCCCATAAAAGGTCCGAAATATTTACCGTCTTTTTTTATTTTTCGCGTGACGCAAACTCTTGGGAATTCCTCTTTCGTACATACTTTGATATAGGGATAAGTCTTATCGTCTTTTAAGAGGATATTGTATTTGGGCTTATATTTTTTAATGAGGTTATTTTCTAAAGCGAGCGCGTCGATTTCCGTTTGCGTGATGATATAATAAAAATCCGCAATATTCTCAACCATCGCCGTTACCTTTTCAGGTTTTGCGGAGGAATGAAAATATTGACGCACTCTGTTTTTTAAAACGCGCGCCTTTCCTACGTAAATTACGACCCCGTCTTTATCCAGCATAATATACACGCCCGGATTTTCAGGTAAAAGTTTTAATTTTTCTTGCAATTCGCTCATATAAAAACCAATTACGCAACCGCGTACTACTATTATATACCAAATCGCATAATTTTGCAAGGAAATAAAAGGATTTTTCTTGTTTTAACAACCCAAAAACTCAATACCTTTTAATAAAACGTCGTTGATAGATTCGTCTACAAGACTATAAAAAACGATTTTGCCTTGTCGAACGCTTTTTACCATTCCTGCGCTTTTTAAAAAACGCAACTGATGCGAAACGGTCGTTTGATTGATATTTAGTATGCGCGATAAATCGGTAACGCACAATTCGCTAATGGCAAGCGCCGATATAATTTTTACGCGCGTATAATCGGAAAAAACGGAAAAAAAGCACACAACGCCTTCGAGAATATCGCCTTGCGGTACGTAATCCTCGATTAGACTTTGCGTGCGTTTATCTAAAAGTAACATTTGCGACATATGTTTTCCTCCAAATATGTTTTATTGGGAATATGATAACATATATCGTTTATCGCATTATGCTTTATTTTGTAATAACCCCGTACTTTTTGTCAAAAGCGTTAGGATATTTTTTTAACTTCGTATCCAGCCTCCGTAACGGCGGAAATAAATACTTCGTTTTCCAACTCTTTGGAAAGCTCCACGATTGCCGTTTTCTTTTTTAAATTCACTTCCACCGAAATTACGCCTTCTATGCTTTCTAACGCCTTTGAAACGTGCGCAACGCAATGTTGACACATCATTCCGTCAATTTTTAAAGTTTTCTTCATAAAGTTCTCCTTCTTCTCTTTGTTTTTTCCAAATCTCGTCAATCTTAACGCGTTGCCTACGACGAACAGCGAGCTTAGACTCATACACGCCGAGGCAATCATCGGATTGAGTGAAAGTCCTATAAACGCAAACACCCCACCCGCTACGGGAATTGCGATGCAATTATAAAAAAACGCCCAAAACAAATTTTGATGAATATTTTGCACCGTTTTTCTGCTCAATTCTATCATCGTATTTATTAAACGCATATCGCCACGGGACAACACGACGTCAGCGCTGTCTATCGCAACGTCCGTACCGTTCCCCATCGCCACGCCTACGTCTGCGGATTTCAAAGCAGGGCTGTCGTTAATACCGTCGCCGACCATTGCCACGAATCCTCCAACGGCGCGCACGCGTTCCACCGCCTCCGCTTTATCTTTTGGCAAAGCCTCGGCGAAATATTCGTCTATTCCCGCCTGCTCGGCAATCGCTTTCGCTACGGTTTCGTTGTCCCCCGTCAACATGGCGACGCGAACGCCTTGCGCTTTCAATCGAGCAACCGCCTCTTTGCTTTCCTCCTTTAAAACGTCGGCGATAGCAAATAAAGCAATCAGCTGTTCGTCGCTAACCAAAAACACAACCGTTTTTCCCTGCGTTGAATATTTCTGTTCATAAGCGTACGCCTGTTTCGTAAAGGATTTTTCAAGCAATTTCCGATTGCCTAAATAATATCTTTTTCCAAGATATTCCGCCGTTGCGCCTTTGCCCATTTCGTACGAATAATTCTCCGTTACGAACGCCGATTCCCCCGCATACGCGCGAATACACTCTGCAATCGGATGATTAGAACGGCTTTCCATAGCCGACGCCAGCGACAAAGCAAACGATTGGTCTGTTATAAAACATTCAAAATCGGTCACCTGCGGTTTCCCGACTGTTAAAGTCGCCGTTTTATCCAACAAAACGCAGTTAATATCCTTCGCTTTTTGCAATGCCTCTGCGTCTTTATATAAAACCCCCAACGACATTCCTTTTCCCGTTGCCGCCATTACCGCAACGGGCGTTGCAAGCCCTAAAGAACAAGGACAAGAAATAACCAAAACGCTTATCGCGTAATTTGCGGAAATTGCGCTATCGCCCGTCAAAAAAAGCCAAACGATAAAGGTAATGACCGCGATAAGCGTTACGGTAGGCACAAAAATTCCCGCGATTTTGTCTGCCGTTTTTTGCAAAGGCGCTTTG
>SVIX01000027.1 GCA_015069285.1 Clostridiales bacterium
ATCTTCTACCCAGACAATCTCAGATTGTCTATTTTGTCTCGCCAATTTTTACTCTCTTTACATTTTTCTAAAAATTTTTGAAACAGTGCCTATTTTCGCTTGACTATTTAATAGTTAGCTCCTTAAACAGTAAAAGTATTTCACTTTCCCTCTTTTTCATCAAGCAATATTGAGCAAAATCACGACGAAAAACGCCAACAATAAAGACAACGCTTTAATCCAGAATTTTGAAATAAACAGATTTTTTAAAAATTGCATAAATTTCATCTTACGTTCCCTCCGCGTTTTTTATCCGTTAAAGGCATTTCTTGCCAATAATAATCCTTCAATGCGTCCATCAACATATCGTAATCGGCGTATCGCGTTACGTTGCCTTGTTTTACGATAGAAATAATACCCGTTTCTTCCGATACGACGAGGGATATGACGTTGGCAACCTCCGTAATCCCGATTGCCGCGCGGTGTCTTGTCCCGTATTCTTTCGGATAGCTCGTTTTCTGCGTCAACGGCAAGAAACACCCCGCCGATTGAATTTTATGTCCGTGGATTATCAACGCCCCGTCGTGCAAAGGCGCTTTGGGGAAAAATATCCCTTCGATAAGTTGCGTGGAAATTTCCGCGTCTATCGTTACTCCGCTTTGCAATACTTGTTTGGGTAAACTGCCCTTAGACAAAACGACGAGCGCGCCCACGTTATTTTTTGACATATTTTGTAATGCTTTGATAATATTCGTAATGCATTGTTCGGTATCTGCTTGCGGACGGACTTCAGCGCTTCCTCCCGTCAATTTTTCCACCAAACTCTCTTTGACCGTGTGCACGTCCCACAAACTTTTCTTTACTTCAACGTTAAACAAAATCAACATAAAGGCGGAAATCAAAAGAACGAAGAACAAGAAAAACTGCGAGTCGATAAATTCCACGGCAAAAACGGTAAGCGCTCCGCCGACGAGAATGAGTAGCCAATAAATGATCATCAATTTCGTGGCGTCGTTATCCCGAAGTACCTTGGAAACAAAAAATATCAACAGGAAAAAGCAAAAAATTTCTACGCCGAATATCACTTGAAAATTCGCAAAGAAATCCATTAACCCGTCTTTGAGAAAATGCAATCTATCGCTAACCGACAACAATCGAAATGCCATAACAACCTCCGTAAGTATGCGAAAGGTAAAAACTCCTCTCTACATTTATTATATAAAATATTCCGTAAAAAATAAAGCGTTTTTTTTAATCTTTTCAAGATTTTGCAAAAAATAATACCGCAATCACCTTTTTTAAAGCGGAAGACGGCGTAATTTCACCGCATTTTACTTCGCTAATCACGCTATATATCGACCCGTAAACGGAAAGCAGTTGCGCGGAAGTAAGTTTTGACGCCTGTTCCCGCGTTTTTCTAACGGCGTATTCTTTTAAGCCGAGCGCCACCGCTACCTCTTTTTCGCTCCCTTTCATAAGCGAAACTTCGTATACCGTTTTAAAGTGCGAGGCAAGCGACGACAAGAGCGACAGCTCGTTAAAACCTTTCGTGGATAAATCGTTGACGACGCGCATAAACGCGCTGTAATTTTTTCGCGCTAACGCGTTTGCCAGCTCGTAGATTTTATATTCGGCGTCGGGATAAACGAGTTTTTCCACCAGCTCGTCCGTCATTTTATCCAACCCTTCCGCGTGGCAGTACCCTAACAGTTTTTCCGTTTCCATCGCGATTCTCGCCATATCCAAAACGCAATATTCCGCTATTTTTCCGCAGGTTACGCCGTCTGCGTATACCCCTTCGCGTTTACAGGTAACGTATATCCATTTCTTCACCGTTTCCTCGTCCGCGCGGGAGCAATCTATAACCGTTACGTTCTTTTTTGCCGACAGTTTGACCGTTCCCGTTTTGGGTTTTGCGCTGTTTGCGATAAGCAAAATACCGTCCGTCGGCGGATTATCGAAAAAGGTTTGCAAGTATTTTTCGTAATCTTTCTCCGTCGGATAAAATTCCCGTACGCGTATCAAACGCTTTTGACTGACGAACGGAAAACTGTTCCACGCGTCCGTCAACTGTTTTATGCCCTCGCCTTTTAGCGTACTTCCGTCAAAAGACGCGAAATCAAGCGTAGGTTCTTGCACGAACCGTGATTTTAAAAACGCCTCGCCCCTTTCGCGGAAAAAGGTGTCCTCGCCCTCGAATAAATAGATAGACTGCGCCCCGTTTTCTTCCGTAAAGTTTTTTAATTCGGCGTATTTCATTGGCGCACCTCCTATTATTTTTTTCCCTATTTGCAGTATTATAGCATATCCGTTCAAAAAAAGCAAGAAAACCGATATTCTTTTTTTGCATTAGAGGTTACTCATCAAAAACACGCCCAAACAAAGGACCGAAAAGGTCATTGATAACGCCCGTCGCCACGTTTTTCCAATATTGCATTTATCCGTAATAAAGAGCAACGCAAGGTAATACAAACAAAGACACCCGCCCGTTATCGTTATATTCGTTATTGCGAAAGTGGAAAAATCCACCGTTTCAAAGAGTAAAAGCACCGCTGAAAGCAACAGATTGGGCGCGTACAATATCGCGTTGGCGAGCCACGGACATAGGCAGGCAAGAAAAACCCCTAACAGTAAGAAGGAAAAGCCTACGGATAACAACGGCACGAAAATACAGTTCAGGAGCAAGCCCCAACAAGATACGTATCCAAACGCGTCGTACAAAAACGGGAGCGTCGCAAGTTGCGCGGAAAGCGTTACGGCGAAAAAGGAGATGGCGTTACGGCAAACGGACTGTTTAAACGTAAACGGCTTATCCAGCGTCCGTTCGTAGACGCGAAAGGTTTTGAACCCCGCGTTTTGAATGGGCGTAGACAGCAACGCGATTCCTAAACACGCGGAAAAGGAAAGTTGAAAACCGACGGTATACAGAGATACGGGCGAACGAATTAAAACGATTATACAAGCCAAGCCTATTCGCTCTGAAATATCCTCGCCCGTTCCTATAAGTTTGGAGGCGTATAAAACCAAACACATCGTAATTGCGCGCACGACGGAAGGTGAAAATCCGCATATCCCTCCGTAAAACAATAATAGGAACGCTACGAATAAAAACCGAAATACGGGATTTATCCGATACAGTTTCCCCTTTTTAATAATCTGCATACAAAACCCGTATAGCGCGCCGACGTGCAGTCCGGAAACGGCGAAAATATGCGCAATCCCGCCGTATCTTATATTTTCAAGCAACCCCTCTCCTATGCCGTCGGTATTCCCCGTCAATATCGCAATCGTAACGGCGGCGGGCGTTTCCTCCATTCCTTCGTGGACGACCTCGTATATTTTTTGGCGAATTCTTAAAAACACGTTTGCGCTCCGCCCCGTAACCGCGCAATCCTCCGCGTACATCGTATACCACATTCCGTCCTCTATCGCGTACGCTCTGATTGTACCGTCGGAATACACGCGTTTGTCCGTTTGCACTTCTCCCATCAATAAAAGCTCGTCGCCAATATCGACAATTTCCATATAAGAAGACGGTAACCGCGCAAAAAGCGTACCTTTTTCTTGCGTGTCGTCCACGCGCACGTTATCCAGCGTAACGAATACCGTTTCTTCCCGTTTTTCCACTTCTATAACCCGACCGAAAACGATATATTCTCCCTCGTAATATCCGCCCTTTTGGAAATTTTCCAAGCGCAACGAAAAAAGGTTACAACCAAGCGAAAAGGCAAACAGTAGTAACAATATGCCCAAGCATACGTTTTTGAATTTTTTCCAAGTAACGCAAAAACATAAGGGAAAAACGAACGCTACAAATAAGCAAAGCCACCAATTAGATAGATTTTGGGCGCGTCGCAAATTTTCAAACACGACGCCCAAAATAAAAAAGACGGACGAAAAGAGAAAGGGGCGAAAGTTAAAAAGTCTATCTTCCGTCTCCGTTATTCTCTCCGTTTCCGTCTTTTGCGTTTTCATAGCGTTACGCCAACGTAATTCTGTCCGACACCGAACGCACGAACAATCCGCGTTCTTCGCCCAAACTTACGCAATCGTTAATATAACTTACCATCTTGTCGCTGACTTTACCCATACGCAATACGGAAGAAACAATCGTCACGATTTCTTCCATATATAACGCCACCTTATCTTCCAATGCGCTACGCACAAGCGCAATCACTTCGTAAGGCGTATAATCCGTTTCGTATTTTCTTATCGTATCGCCCGTTTCAACACGGTATTTCTCAAAGTTTGCGTGCTTATCCGTTTTACGGTAAAAAGCCACGTTAAATATTTTTTCAAATTTAAATCCGCAACTTGCAATAAGCGCCTGCATCCGACTTTCCACCTTAACGCCGTATTTCACGATGCCTAAACCAGCCAAACAACGCCGAATTAAAAATTCTTGCGAAATGGGTTCTTCCGTGGCAACGATTGCTTTTAATCTTGTAATAATTTCTTTATCGTTATCCCCTGAAGTCACGAAAGTAGCGTTTTCGTAGCGCATATCCACCGTCGCCGTTTTATACGGACGCTTTGCACGGTTCAACTCCGCTCCGCCTTTTTTATCCGCGCCCGTCAACTTATCCAATAAATCTTTGATTTTTTTAATTTCCCGTTTGGGGTTATTGTAGTAATTAACGGTAAAAAGCCGAACGACGTTCCAATTATTCCGTTTCAAGGTTTGAATTTGCAACACGTTTCTGTCCTTAACCGAAAAACGGTTAGGCGTATCGCAAAGTATGGCAAGAATAAAGTTTTGTTTGTTTTTGGGGTCTACTACCGCTACGTCGATTTTAAAGCCTGAAACGCCCAAATCGTAACGACATTCATACCCGAAAGAGGATAATTCTTCAGCAATATACTTCCCTAATCCAGCCTTTTTAGCGGTAATATTCTCCGCGGAAATCGCCAAATTCGTCCTGCCTTTTTCGGCAAAATCCAAAAACGCTTTTAACCCCGTTACGCCTTTGGAATTGGTCTTGGACAAATCAATCATCGCCCCTCGCATCGATGAAAATACCACCATCTCTTCCCTTGCGCGCGACACGGCAACGTTTAAACGACGCCACCCGCCCGCTTGATTGAGCGGTCCGAAATTAAGGGAAAGTCTGCCCAATCTATCAGGACCGTAACATACGGAAAATAAAATCACGTCGCGCTCGTCGCCCTGCACGTTTTCAAGATTTTTTACGAACAACGGCTCTTCGCGCTCGTACGCTTCGCTTTCTAATCGGCGCGCTAAAATAGCCTCCGCAAGTTTCCGTTCAATATACTCTTTTTGTACGTTACTGAACGTTACTACGCCGATGCTCGATTTTCGTAAAACGGGGTCGGACAAACGCCGAACGACTTCCGCTACCAACGCGTCCCCTTCCGTTTTATTCCGTTTGGTAAATCCCCTGTCGTATAAACCGTCTTCCACGTATACGAACTTGACTTTGCTTGCAAGCGCGTCGGGCGACGGGAAGGTACAAAGCCGTCCGTCGTAATACATAAGATTGGAAAAAGCGATTAAACTTTCGTGTTTACTTCTATAATGCCAAGTCAAGTGGCGTTGGGGCATATTGATAGCCAAACAATCGTCCAAAAGACTTTCCATATCCTCGTTTTCCAAATTTTCCTCGTCCATATACGCGCTATGGAAGAAGCTTGTCGGGGGTAACTGTTTGGGGTCGCCCACGACGATAACGGCTTTTCCGCGCGCAATCGAACAAATCGCTTCCGCCGTCGGAATTTGCGACGCTTCGTCGAATATGACCAAATCGAATAAACCGTTTTGCGATTGTAAATATTGCGAAACGGTAATCGGACTCATCAACATACAAGGCGCAACCGTTTTGATGAGTTCGGGAATTTCTTCAAACAAACGGCGAATCCCCATACCGCGTAAATTGGATTTTTCCAAACGGTGAAAGTTTGCCAACTCCAAACTCAACGCACCTTCCGTGTTTGCCGTCGGCAAACGGGAAATCAAGGTGGAACGGATTGCGTCCTTGGTAAGTTTCGCAAACTCTTCCGTCGTCAAGCGCAACTGTTCCGAATTTTCCTCGCACACCGCGCCCGAAAAACGGGATAAAACGGGGTCTAAGGGAATATTCGTTTGTAAAAAGTTTTTATAAATATTTTTCTCAAAGCTTGCCACGATATTCTCGCCCGTCACGCCACCGCTTTCAAGCGCCGTCGTAATGAACGTTAAGCCTGCCTCGTCCAAACCCTTCGCCGTTTTTTTATAAGCGCACCAAGGCGCAAGCAAATCGATATTTTCAATAAGCGCGCCTGCTTTTGCCGTATAATAACCGAGCACGTCCTCTTCGGGGATTTTCCTTTCGTCCCCCGCCGTCGTTTGTAAAAAGCTTTGCTTGGCGTTTTTGAAACTTTCTATCGAACGGATTAAGCCCGACAAAACGGGTTGCGTATACCCGCAAGACGCGCGAATACACATACTATTAAAGCTGTCCGCGTTATAATCCATAAACACCGACGCACACAAATCGTGTATAGCGTACAAATCATTCAAGAAATTTTTTCGCGCGGAAAAATAATCTATCCGCCCAAACGCCAACGTGAAATACTGCGAAAGTCCCGTATTTTCTTTAATCGTTTTCATCGCCTCGTGCATTTGGTAAAGCGTTTGTAAATCGACGACGATTTCCTCGTTCCGCGCCTCTATGAGCGCAACTTTGCTTAATTTTTTAACGATTCCTTTCGCCGTTTTATCGTTTTCGTAGGCAACCCCGCCCGATTCCAACCACGCGCCGAGCTCTTCGTATTCTTCCCAAATATCCACGAACTTCTTATAACGGCTAAAATAGGTTTGCGACAAGGAATCCAATCTACGATTGGCGTTATAAAACGCGTAAAACTCCTCTTCTTTTTCACGGAAATATCTACTTAACGCGCCGTTTTGCAAACGGGTTGCAATTTCGTATAACCCTTCCAATTTTTTATTCGTCAGCGTACTGATTTTTTGTCTGTATAACGATAAAAACAAAGCGAGATAGTTTTTTAAATGTTTAATTTCCGCTATCACTACCTCGGAGGAGCAGTATACGCCGTCACGAACGGACAAACTCCATTCGGTTAAATTCACGTTGGAAAAGGGCGAATTGTATACGCCTCCGCACTCTTTCGCCATCGCCGCCGCAGAGGTCATCATTCGTTCGTAATCTTCGATTTTTTCTTTGGTAAGTCCGTCGTAGAAGGAGCTTTCAATATTCATCAAATCGGGCGCGTTTTTGTTTTTCAGACAAACGAGCAACGCCTCGTACACCGAAACGCCAAGTCTGCGTTTTTTATGCAACGCAATAAGCGGTTCGGCTAAACCGTCTTTTAACTTAACGATAGCGTTCGATTGCGCCGTAAGCGGTATCTTCGCGCTTTCGCCCGCAAGCGACAAGGTAGCCGAGATTTTTTGCAACACGTCCGCTTTATTCGTTTTGTTTGCGTGCAACTCCAAACAAAAATCCCCTAACCCAAGCGTGTCCAACCGCTTTTTTACGACGGAAAGCGCCGCTTGCTTTTCCGCGACGAACAGTACCCTTTTTCCCTCGTATAACGCATTGGCGATAATATTGGTAATCGTTTGGGATTTTCCCGTGCCCGGAGGTCCGTGCAAAACAAAACTTTTCCCCTGTTGAGAGGTGGCAATAGCCGACCATTGCGACGCGTCTGCAGATAACGGCGTAAGCGTGGCGAGCGGTTTCGCTTTGTCCTCGTTGATATTCGTATCGTCAGACGAACCGAACACCAAGGCGTTATTCAAAAACGCGGAAACGACTTCGTGTTTGGAGTACTCCAAGATATTTTGGCGCAAATCGTACCACATTTGATAGCGCGCGAACGAAAACGCGGAAAGATACACGTCGTCGTACACTTCCCAACCGCGCATTTTCACGAGCTCCAAACGCACCATACCCAAAATTTCGGATATTTTTAAACCTTGCGTAATGCCCTCTAATCCGCGAATATCTACGTTAAATTCCTGTTTTAAATATTCCAACAACGTCAAATTCACGGACACGTCCTCGTCCGTTGCCGAAATTAAAAATCCCGTTCCACCCTTGCGTTTTTTCACCGTTACGGGTTGTAAAACGAGCGGAGCGTAATGTTCGCCACCGTCTTCCCGCGCGTACCATTTCAAAAAGCCGAACGCCAAATACAAAATTTTCGTACCCGACTCTTCGTCCGCCTCTTTGTTCCTTTTTATCAAGCGGTTTGCCGTTTCCATAATACTCTTTTCGTCGTCGTAGGTACGCAAAATTCCCGAACGGTTTTCTACGCGTATCAATTCCCGCAACGATTTCACGTTGGAAGACGAACCGAAGCGTACGCGTTTTTTCACGACGGCGTTTACGTCGGGCGTCACCGCGCCCAACTGCAACTCCCCTTGCGAAATTAGCGCGTCGAGCGTTTCGTCCGCGTCGGCGGAAACGACGTGTAAAACGGATTTTGCCCCTTCAAAATTGAGCAAAGTATTTTTCATAGACAAATCGAGAAGTCTTCTTTCCCATTGTTTGTCCTTCGTCCGTTCATCGTCCAATTTTAAACTTTGCGTTTCCGTCAAAGGCAAGGGCACGCTATCGGGCGAAGTTGCCTCTTCCGATAACACCTCGTACCCTTTTAAGCTTCTTGCGCGAAGCGGTAACGGCATAAAACGGGAAATACGGCAACGGTGAATATCCACGTACCGTTCGAAATATGCTCCGCTTGCAAGTTTTTCTTTAAATCTTACCTCCGAAGTGGTGTACGCCACGTTTTTATCGGCAAACACGTCTTGGATATCAAAACAACTCAAGTTGTTAATCCCGTCCGATACGTAGGCGGAAAGCCGTTCCATATCGTCCGAATCGGTATCCAAAAAGCAACCGTCGTATAACCACACCCCGCAAGTAATTTCCTTTTCCCCTAAAACGAGAACGGGATGCAACCCGAAACTTTCCAAGCACGAACAAACGAATAACGCAA
Organism: Clostridiales bacterium; assembly: GCA_015069285.1. Lineage (GTDB taxonomy): Bacteria > Bacillota > Clostridia > Christensenellales > Borkfalkiaceae > Scatosoma. The sequence goes on from SVIX01000027.1 coordinate 8,944, forward strand.
GTTCAGGCGCGCTCGCGCTTTTTTTGGAAAGAATTTTGACGCCTGCCCCTATCGTTACGGGTTTGGAAATATCTGCCTCCTCGCGCGTTATGCCAAGTCGGCGTAAACAAGCGTAGATTCCCGCAATAATACGGCGTACGGCGTTTTTATCGTTACCGATATATCCGTTACCCTGTTCGCCGAGTTGACCGTCTACGTTCCACTTTTTTAATTGCTCCGCAACTTCTAAGCGAAGTTTTGCGCAATCGGCAAGACGGGGACGAACGAATACGGACAACAGCGCAATATCCCCCTCTACGCCCTGCCAATCGTCAAACGGTAACGTTTGAAAAACGAATTCCTTTTGCGCGATAATTTTTTTATCCCGTTTTAGTCTTGCCACGACCTTTTCCGTGCGTACTTCTTCGATATTGGAAAAATAATAAGGCGAAAGAATATTTCCAACCTCCACGCCTACCACGCTTTCAAAAGGGATTTCCTCAAAAGTTTTTTCAAACGGAATTAACGCTCCGTTTTCGTTTTCAAGGGTAAGCGTCACGCCTTCAAGCGGTTCTTCCGCCGTGTTTTTTATCTGTAAAGAAGAAAATAAAGGACGGCGCGTAAAATAATCGGCGTAAGATACTATCTTTGCCGTTTCTCCGTCCAACGTAATAAAATCTTCCCACTTTTTGGTTTTTTGCGCCATAGTTCACCTCGTTCTTCTATTATACACGCAAACGCAAAAAAAATCAACCCGAGAATGGTAAATTTTTCTTTTTCAAAAAAAATCCTTTTAGAAAAGCCGTCGAACGCAACCGACGGCTTGTGTTTTATTCTAAATATTGCGATACGGCGTAGGAAAGTTTATCGATAACCTCTTCCAGCTCCCCAAACAGCATACACCCCGCGGCGCGAACATGTCCGCCTCCGCCGAATATCCCTGCTATTTTATTGACGTCCGCGTATTCTTTGGAACGCAACGAAACTTTATATTGACGGTGTTTTACCTCCATAATCGACGCGGCGACTTCCACGCCGTCCACATTCAAAGGAAAATCTACGAATCCTTCCGTCATTCCGTTATCCGCTTGGCATTTTTGCATATTTTCCTGCGTCACCGTGATAAGCGCAAACCTATCCTCGAAATAATAACGCATTCCGCTCATCGTAAGCGCGTGCAACTTTGCCCTTGCTTTCGATTGTTTTTTAAACAAATTATAGTTATAATAGCGAATATCCGCCCCTGCTTTCACGAGTTTTGACGCCAACAAAAACGTTTCTTCGTCCACGTCGTCGTGTGAAAAATTCCCCGAATCGGTCAAAAGCCCCACGAGTAAATATTCCGCAATCTCTTTATCTAACGGTACGCCCAAAGCGTCGATAAGCCGTGCGATATTCATACAGTTTGCCGAACATTCCCGCACGTAATTATAGTTACAATACAACGTGTTCGATACGTGGTGGTCCATATTCAGCGTGTCTATCTTTTTACGCGTTGCGCGCAAAAACTCGTCGCTAAGCGCGCCTAAACGGGTAACGTCCGCGCAGTCTACGCACATCAATGCGTCGTACTCCGTTTTCGGATTTTTTTCAACCCGCTCGACGCCTTTGATAAAGCTGAGATTGGACGGAACGTCCGATTCGTTGCATATTTGATTGTCTATCCCCAGCCGGTTCAACGCCGAAGAGAGCGCTAAACAACTGCCGAACGCGTCCCCGTCCGGACGCATATGCGAAAGGATTAAAAGGTTTTTCGCGCGTTTTATCCGTTCTGCTATTTGTTGTATCGTATTCATTCTATTTTCCTCGTTCTTTCGTCAAAAAAGCACGCAAATACTACGCGTGCTCTTCTAATTTATACTTCGTCCTCACCGTCGGGAGTCGTCGTATAGGTGATATTCTTAAAAAGCTCGTCCATTTTTGCGCCGTAACTCATACTTCCGTCCATTCTGAACGTGATAGCAGGAACGGTACGCATACGCATAACTTGCGCAAGCTCGCGACGGATAAATCCTGCGCTCTCTTTTAAAATCTCAAACGAGCGTTTGGTTTCCGCCTCGTTCACCCCGTAAATACTCACGTACGCATACGCCGTTTTCAAATCGGGCGCAACGTCCACCTCGGTAACGGATATAAGCCCTTTTAATTCAGGGTTTCTATCCTTTACCTTTCGCAGAATTTCGCTGATTTCCTTTTGGTATTCCCCGTTCAAACGGGAAGTTCTCGACACTTTCATTACGCCTTGATTTCCTCCGTAACGTAACATTCGATAATATCGCCTACGCGGATTTCGTTAAAGCCGTCTATCGCGCAACCGCATTCGTATCCGTAATTGACTTCTTTTACGTCGTCTTTAAATCTCTTAAGTTGTTTTACTCCGCCTTCGCAAATCATAATATCTTCACGGTAAATTCTCAACTTACCGCCACGTACGATTTTACCGTCGATAACGTAACAACCTGCAATCGTACCCACACCCGTAATATTAAACGTTTGACGGACCTCACATTTACCCGTGAGAATTTCTTTCGTTTTAGGCGCAAGCATACCTTTCAGCGCGGCTTCCATATCGTCGATAAGTTCGTAAATAATACGGTACGAACGCACGTCGACTTTGGAGGTTTCGGCAATCTTTTTCGCTTTGGTATCGGGACGAACGTTAAATCCGATGATGATAGCGTTCGCGCTATCCGCAAGCATAACGTCGCCTTCGTTAATCGCGCCCGCCGCCGAGTGGATAACTTTCACGCGCACTTCTTCGTTGGAAAGCTTTTCAAGCGATTGTTTTACCGCCTCTACGCTACCTTGTACGTCGCCTTTTACGATAAGGTTAAGGTTCTTCATCTTGCCTTCTTCTACCTGCGCAAACACGTCGTCAAGCGTTACACGGCTTTGTTCTTTAATCATGCTTTCGCGTTGCTTGTTCTTTCTCTCTTCTTGTACCTGTTTCATAAGCGCTTGGTCAACCGCCATAATGCTGTCGCCTGCGTTGGGCACGTCTTCCAAACCGAGAATGGATACTGCCATAGACGGACCTGCCGATTTTACGGGTTTGCCTTTATCGTCAAACATCGCGCGGACTCTACCCATCGTCGTACCCGAAAGGATATTATCGCCCGTTTTAAGCGTACCCGTTTGCACGATAATGCTCGCCACAGGACCTTTGCCCTTATCCAATTTCGCCTCGATAATCGTACCTTTCGCCTGTCTGTCAGGGTTAGCTTTAAGCTCCTGCATTTCCGCAACGAGGTTGACGGAATCAAGCAAGTCGTCAATGCCCATACCCGTTTTCGCGGAAACGGGTACGACTATCGTATCACCGCCCCATTCTTCGGGAACGAGTTCGTGTTCAATCAATTCCTGTTTTACTCTGTCGGGATTGATTTCGTATTTATCCATTTTATTCATCGCCACGATGATAGGCACGTTTGCGGCTTTCGCGTGATTGATTGCCTCCACCGTTTGGGGCATAATGCCGTCGTCCGCCGCCACGACTAAGATAACGATATCCGTTACCTGCGCACCGCGCGCACGCATTGCCGTAAACGCCGCGTGACCGGGCGTATCGATAAAGGTAATTTGTTTGCCCTTCGCCGTAACCGTATACGCGCCGATGCTTTGCGTAATACCGCCGGCTTCACCGCTCGTTACGGAAGTTTCACGGATTTTATCTAAAAGGGAGGTTTTACCGTGGTCAACGTGTCCCATAACGGTAACGACGGGCGCACGCGTTATAAGCTTGCTTTCGTCTTCCGTCGTCGTAGTATCCATCAATACGTCTTCCGCCGTCTTTTCGGGTTTGTATTCCAAATCGATTTCCATATCCGCCGCAAGTAACGCCGCGTTTTCGTAATCGATGGAATCGTTAATTCCTTTCATAATCCCTACTTTGAATAAGCGTTTGCTAATTTCCACAGCTGAAACGCCCAATTTTTCAGAAAGCACTTTAAGGGGAATATCTTGCGTCGTAACGACTGCGTGTTCAATCTTAATCGTAGGAATTTCTTGTTTTTTCTGCTTTTTAGGGGAGCGTACCTTTCTATACCCGCTCTTATCCTCGTCGAAATCCTCTACCGTCATGCCTTGTTGCTTTGCAAGCGCGCGCTTAGAAAGCGTCTTCTTTTCCGTATACGTCTTTTCGTACGTCTTTTTCTTTGCAGGCGCAGAGAAAGATTTTCCCTCTTTCGTCGGCATCATCGGCGCAACGGCAGGCGCGGACATACCGCCTATACCACCGCTTACACGAGGCGTACGAGGTTTTCCGCTCGTAAACGTTTTTTCCGTCGTCGAACGCGCAGGTCTATCCCCTTGGGGCGCGCGCGCAGGACGGTAATTTGCGCTACCGCTCGACGGAACGTTATTTTCTACGCCCGGTTTCGCCACGTACACGCCTTGTTCTTGACCGTTTCTAAAATAACGGGGTGCGCGAGGCGCGTTCGCTTTAGGCGGTGCGTACGTTTTTACTTCGGGTTTCTCCGTTTTTTCTTCTACGGCGGGCGCGGTTTCTATTACCGGCGTATTTTCCACTACGGGCGCAACCTCTTCCACCGTTTTTTCTTCTACGACGGGCGTATTTTCCACTACGGGCGCAACTTCTTCCGTCGCCTTTTTCTTGACCGTTCTCTTTTTGGGCTTTTCCTCTACGGGCGCAACTTCTTCCGCCGTTTTTTCTTCTACGACGGGTTGTTTTTCTTCTTTCGTTGCCTTCTCTTCAGATTCGGCTTTTTTCGCGACTTCTTTCGCTACGCTTTCCGCTTCTTGCGCCAAGCGCTCCGCCTCCGCGCGTGCGTCGCGTTCGGCTTTTTCCACTTCCAATACGGACAGTTCTTTTAAAATGTCCGCAAGGTTTTTTTCCGTAGACGAAAACCGTTTCGTCAACCCACCGAGTTTATCCTCGTCCAATAATTTAAGAACGTTCTCCACGTTTTCGTATTTTTTAGCCATAAGTTCAGTCGGTTCCTCCCGAATATAATTTAAATTGAGGCTCGCTTTCCAAGGCGCTTACTATCGCCGTCGCGAGATTTTTATCTTTGATTGCCACCGCCTTCACGGCAGGACGATGTAATAGCTCGCTTAACGCGCCCGATGCACAGGCAAACGCTAAACAAGAGAATTTTTCTTTCGCTTTATCGATACACTTTCGCGAGCTTTTTCCAAGCGTTTCGTCAAAGAGCAATAAAAACACGTCTTTTTTTTGTTTTTCCGCCTCTTCCGCTCCAAAAGCAATTTTTCGCGCGCGTATACAAAAACCGAGATAGGTTTCCACCTTACTTTTCACCAAGGATTTCCTCCTCTACGCCTTGATATACTTCCTGCGAAACGTTTAACGAAAACGCCTTGTGTAGCAATTTTTTATCGTTTAATTTTTTTAAACATTCTTCATCGCCACAAATATACGCGCCTCTGCCCGACACCTTTCCCGTCGGGTCGGCAAAAATTTCCCCGTCCGCCGTCTTTACTACGCGCGTCATTTCTTTTTTCGGTTTCATTTGACGGCAGGCTATACAGGTGCGCATCGGAACGTTTTTCGTTTTTGCCATTATTCTTCTACCATTTCCTCTGCGTTATTAAACTCCGCATCTTCTACCTGCTCGTTTTCCAACTGTGCCAAAATTTCTTGCGCCTCAGGCGAAGACGCGTTCTTTACGTCGATTTTCCAACCGGTCAATCTCGCCGCCAAACGCGCGTTTTGCCCGTCGCGACCAATCGCAAGCGAAAGCTTGTCGTCGGGAACGATTGCCGTTGCGCTACGTTCGCCTCTCGAGGTTACCGATAATACCGTTGCAGGCGAAAGCGCTTTGTAAATAAACGCAAGCGGGTCTTCGTTCCACAAAATAATATCAATCTTTTCTCCGCCAAGTTCTTCTACGACTGCGTTTACTCTCGCACCGCGGTTACCTACGCAAGCGCCCACCGCGTCCACGCGCGCGTCGTTGGAAAAAATCGCCATTTTCGTTCTGTGTCCCGCTTCACGCGCAACTTCTTTAATTTCCACGATACCTTGCGAAATTTCGGGTACTTGTTCTTCAAAAAGTTTTTTAACTAAGCCCGGAGCGCTACGCGAAACGACGATTTGCGACGCTCTACCGCTATTTTTAACACGCTTTACGAATACTTTAATTTTATCCCCGATAGCGTATTTTTCGGTAGGAACTCTATCTTGAGGAGGCAAAACGCCTTCAATTTTCTTGTCGCCAAGCTCTACGTATACGTTCCGCTCGTCAATCTTACGGATAACGCCCTCCATAAGCTCGCCTTCTTTGTCGGAAAATTCAGACATGGTATTATCGCGTTCCGCTTCGTGCAATTTTTGTAAAATTACTTGCTTTGCCGTTTGCGCCGCAATACGTCCGAAATCTTTCGGCACGAACACGCGTACGATTGCGTCGCCGACTTGATGGTTAGGGTCAAGCTCTTGCGCGTCTTCCAAGGAAATTTCCTTGTCTTTATCCACGACTTCTTCTACGACGTAACGGGTAGCTCTAAATTCAATCGTACCCTTTTCCGCGTCAAGAACGACGGCAATTTCCGCACCGCCGTCGTATTGTTTTTTATATGCCGACGCAAGCGCGTTTGCAAGCGTTTCGATAAACGCGTCCTCGCTAATGCCCTTTTCTCTTACCAAATCGGTAAGCGCCGCAAAAAACTCCTTGTTTTCCATTGTTTTATTCTCCTATTTTTTTTTCGTGTATTTTACTGTATTTTTTTTAAAAATCAAATTCTATCGCTTCACAAACTTTCGCAACTTTGGATAATTCAAATTTTATCTTTTCGCCTTTATCCTCGATTTCGAAACAATTTCCGTCGTATCCTACCAGCGTTCCTTCGTACAATTTTTTGCCTTTTAGCGGAGCAAAAAGTTTTACCTCCAATTTCTTCCCCATTCGTTTTTCAAAATCCCTCGCCGTTTTTAGCGGTCTATCCAAACCGGGACTGGAAACGTTCAGCGTATACGGCGCGCCAAGCGTCGGGTCAACCTCGTCTAATACGGGGTCGATTGCGCGGTGGAATTTCTCGCAAGTATCCAAGTCCACACCGCCCTCTATATCGATATATACGGTAAGCGCGGGCGCTTTGCCCTGTTTAAATTCTACTTCTACGATTTCTATACCCATTTCGTCCGCAACGGGTTGCAACGCGTTTTGTATCTCGTCAATCGTTTTCGTTTTCATTACATATCCCTTTATAACGTTATTGAGAGCGGATTTTTTTCCGCTCTCAATAACCGTAAAATTATTAAGTGTCTTTATTATACCATTATCTTTTGCAAAACGCAAGCGTTTTAACCGTCTTTACGAAAATTTTTCATAAAATCCTTGCCGTCAGCTTGGCAAGTTGCCCCGTTTTTTTATCAATTCCATAAATATTTTCGCCGTAACGCACGCGTCGTCGAACGCGCGGTGATGATTAAAGGTAAACCCGTAATACTCTGCCACGGAATTCAATTTATAATTGGGCAACTTTCCGCGCAACAAATCTTGCGCAAGCGTAAGCGTATCCATTTGACGGTGGTCGAACATATACCCGTTTTGCTCGCCGTAATACTGCACGAACCGATAGTCAAATCCTACGTTATGCCCCACCAAAATCGCGCCTTCCGTAAACTTGAAAAAATCGGGGATAACCTTTTCAATTTCAGGCGCGCCGATAAGGTCGGCGTCCGTAATACCCGTAAGTTCGATAATTTCTTTCGTCAAGCGATCCGTACAAGCAATAAAAGAGGAAAACTTTTCTTTAATTTCTCCGCCTACGAGTTTGACCGCGCCGATTTCAATAATTTTATCCATTTTACCCATCGCGGGGTTATTGTTTAATCCCGTCGTTTCAATATCGAACACAACGAAGGTGTTTTTCTTTAAATCCTCGGGTTTTTCCAAGGTATCGAAAAATCCCGTTTGCGTATAATCGACGTACGACTGCGGGAAAACAATATAATACG
>SVIX01000028.1 GCA_015069285.1 Clostridiales bacterium
TAATATCCACGAAAGGCGCAAGATGCGTCAACGAAATACTTTGTCCGCCGTATTGATTGGACGCTACCTGCGCGATAATTTGCGTCGCTATATTGCACGCCGTCGAAAAACTGTGCGGTTTTTCAATGAGCGTTCCCGAAATTACCGTTCCGTTTTGCAACATATCTTCCAAATTAACAAGGTCGCAATTATGCATATGTTGCGCAAAATAATCCGCGTCGTGGAAATGAATAATCCCTTGGTCGTGCGCGGCAACGATATCGTCAGGCAATAAAATACGGCGCGTAAGGTCTTTGGATACCTCCCCTGCCATATAGTCGCGTTGTACGCTGTTCACGGTAGGGTTCTTGTTGGAGTTTTCTTGCTTAACTTCTTCGTTGTTACATTCGATAAGCGTCAAAATTTGCGCGTCGGTAGTATTAGAACGACGAACGAGTTCGCGGGTATAACGGTAAGTAATATATTTACGCGCAAGCACGAACGACATCGACGCCATCAAACGGTTTTCTACCATATCTTGAATTTCTTCTACGTGCGGAGAACGACCGAGCGCCGCGCATTCTTCCGTTACGTGTTCCACGATAGCAAGTAAAGCCGCCTCCGATATACGGTGACGCTCCCCTACTTCCTTATTCGCTTTTCTGATTGCGGAAACAATTTTCTCCTTATCAAATACAACTTCCTGTCCGCTTCTTTTAATAATCTTCATTTCCTTCATTCCATTCCTCCTCGCGTATCCCCGACAACGCATTCTTCCGTAGTATATCTTGTGCCCGCCTGTTTAATAAAACACAATATCTTGTGTGTTTTTTAACCGTGCCTTAATATTATACCACATATTGTAGTAAAGTCAAGCGCGTAGACACAAAATATGGTATAGAAAAAACTTATAACTATATTTATAAAAAAACGATAAAAAAATCAAATACCTTTTTATTTTCAAGCAATTCCGTTTTTAATGAAATTTTGTACTATTTAAAAATAAAATACCTACCCTTTTTCGTTTATTTTTCTTTGACTTTTACACAAAAAAAACTCGCCTACTTTATAGGCAAGTTTTTTTATGTAAATAAAATTTTCGCTAAAAATGAAAGAATTAATTATATAAAGGAACGCAAGCACCGTTCTTCGGCGTGCGCGCTTTATTCGATTTTTTGCGAGAGTTCTTCTCCCGATTCATCGAAGTACACTTTGCCAATCACAACCCTTCTATCCCCGCAAGGTTTTTCCGGGTTCGTTTGTATATGAAACGTCGTATACAACTGTCCGTCTTTGCCAACGAAAAAGGCGTTATGCCCAGCCCCGAACATATCTGCTCTGCAAGAAAGTACGGGATTCGTTGTAGGTTTTTTCCACTCGCCCCAAGGACTATCCGCTATCGCCAAGCAAATAGAATAATCCACGGACGCGAAACAATTCGCCGAATAGTTCATAACGTATTTATCGCCAAGTTTAATTACGTTCGGTCCTTCGTTCCACAAAGAACCTTTGGATTTCGTTTCATAATCAAACGTAGGCGTCGTTGCAAGCTTATGTTCGCCTACCGTTCTCGTAAGGTCGTCGTTCAATTGAACGACGTAAATTTGACTAGTTCCCCTTCCGTTTACTAAATTCTCACTGCAATCGCGCGAATAATAGAAGAAGTTGCCTTCGTCACATACAAGCACCGAACCGTCGATTACGGCATACCCTAAATCAAACATAGGTTCATTCCAAACGTCAACGAAGGGACCCATAGGGCTGTCGGATACCGCTACGCCAATACGCAAACTATTGTTCTTTCTCCAACGCGCGGTATAGTGCATTACGAACTTACCCTTGTGGTAAATAACTTCAGGCGCCCAAAAATGCGTATATCCCCAATAATCAATAGCCTTAAAGCACAAAGTAGGCTCGCTCCAATTTACCAAATCCTCGCTCGTCCACACGTAAAACCCGTCCTGAACGCCGTCAAGTTTTATGCCACCGGTAGCGTAGCAGTAATATTTGCCTTCGTGTAAAACGATTTGAGGGTCGCCTATCTTCGTAATATCCGTTATTATCATTATTTTATTCTCCTATAAATATATTTATATGTTTATAGGCTTATTATAGCATAACACAATCTTTATTTCAAGTCTTTTACTAAAATAAAAAATTTTTTACGGTTCTTTTATCGCCGACCAATAAACGCTATTTTTTTAACTTTTGACAGGCGAGAGCATACAATTCCTCCGCCGTGTTTGCCTCTTCCAAAATCGACGGCAATTCCATATTTCCGCAAACGGGTAAAAAGTCCGATTTCAAAAACGAGTCCAACTCTTGCGCAAAACCTTGCATTGCCGTTACGCGCGTTGCATTACCGTCAATAGCCGGGAACACCCGTTTTTGCGCGGTTTTTTCATCCAAACGAAGTTCTACGTTCGCAATCGAAGCAATCTCCCGAGTCAATACGTCGTCCATAATATCCCCCGTATTCTCCGATACCGTTCCGATAATAGTAAGCGAACCGCCCTCCGATAATTTTCTTGCCGTCCCGAAAAACTTTTTCAAATACCGAACGGTTTTACTCTCTAATCCGCCCTCTAAGACCTTTCCGCCTACGGATTCCTCCGTTTGATTATAGGCGTGCGCCAAAGCGTTAAAACTATCGACGAATAATACGACGTCTAATCCCGATTCGGCTCTGCGTTTTGCTCGGTTTAATAAAAAGTCTGCTGAAAAAACCTGTTTATCTACGTCATCGTCGTAGGTAGTATACACGAAATTATCGTTATAACCCGACGAGCGGAACAAACTGACCGTTTCAAGGGGTTGTTCTACTAAAAGCGCCATGCACACAACGTTTTCCTTGGAATTTTTCAATGCCTCAAACATCGTATACAACGCCGTCGTTTTTCCAATTTTGGGCGGAGCTATCACGCAACAGCGTTGTCCTTTCTTGACGTCCACAACCCAATCAAGATATTTAAGCAACGGCGACGATTGTACGTTCGTATTCAAAAAACGAATAGATTCGAAAGGAATTTCCACGTTGCATTTATCAAAATGCTTTCTCGGCGCGGACCTTTCAGTAAGCCCGTTTATCGTTAGAATTTGTTTGACGATATAGGAAGTTTTACCCTCCGTCACGTAAAACGACAAGACGTCACCTTCTCGCAAATCGTAAGTTTGAATAAAGGTTTCGGGCAATAAAATGGGTTTATCTTCCTCGCCACAATCAGTAGGCAATAAACGCGCGACCCCGTTTATAAGGCTAAATTGAGCGCGGTAAACGTTCGTATTCATTTTTTCTCCTACAGTCGAAGAAAAGGATAACTTTTGAGAAGGAACTTCTCCGTTTACTAATAAATCCGGAAATAATTCCGCTACCGTTTTGGGGGAAGAAGTATCCTCCACGTAACACTCCTCTTTGATTTTTTCAATCATTTCAAGGACCTCAGGACTTACGTAATTATTTTTCGGCGGTTTGCCAACCTTAGTCCATCTGCGTTCTCTTTCCCCAGTCTCTACCGCAACCATATCGGAAATTAGCCCTTTTACACCTCTTCCCGTATTACGTCCAACCCCAATTTTTCGCGCAATCACCCCTAAATCGTGCACGTTAAACCCTCTAAAATAAGCCGTAAGGTCTTTTTTACATTTCTCAACGTCAAACTTTTTCATTTCCCCTCTCCATAAATACGATTTGTATGTTTTCATCCGTAAAACCGTCTAACTTCAAGACTCTTCCATTTGCGTACGTTACCCTTTCAAATAAACGCAAAAAGGGTGTTTCGTCCGTTATATCCAGCGTACCGTCCTTCGGCTTATAATGCATAGGTATAACCATTTTCGGCGCAATCGCGTTTACGTACGATTTAGCCTGCGTCGCGTCAATCGTATACGTACCGCCGATTGGAATAAATAAAATATCCGTTTCTCCTATCGCTTTTACAAGCTCCAAACGAACGGGTTCTCCCAAATCCCCTAAATGACATAACGTCATACCGTCCATACGTATTTTAAAAATACGGTTTTCTCCACGCAACCGTCCTTTCTGCTCGTCGTGGTAAGATGCAATCCCTTCAATCGTTACCCCGTTTATCGTTCTCTTTTGACACGCCGTTACGATTTGCGGATTGCCTTTTATCGCTTCCGTATAATTGTGGTCAAAATGCGAATGGCTAACCGTCACGATATCCGCGCTTACCTTTTCGGGCAACGAATACCCGACCCCTTGATAAGGGTCCGTAACGACGCTAATACCGTTGGAATCCGTTATCTTAAAACAGGAATGTCCTAAATACTCTATTCTCATATCTATCCCCTTTTTCTTATTCACAAAGTTTGGTAAAAATACGCAACTTCATTTCTTGTTTTTCTTCCCCGAAAATCAATTCGTAATGCAACGACAACAACAACGCCGTTTCGGAAAGCGAATACGCCAATTTCGTAGTTTTTGTTTGAACGTTCCCTTCATAACCGCTAATTCCAAGCGTTCCGTCGCACGTTTCGCCCTTTTTTAAGAGGAGCGACAACGAATATTCTCCTATCCTATGAATGTTCACAACGCCGTTTTTCAATTCGAGCGTCACCTTTGCGTTATGCTCCGTATATTGTAGCGTAGCCGACAGCGGTGCAAGCACACAATAGCCTTTTTGTGAGAATACCGTTTGTTTGCCGTCCACCGTGGAAGTAATTTCTATCTGACAGGCTTGCATTTTTCTACTCCATTCGACATTTTTCGACATTATTATATCAAATTTTGAATAAAAAGTAAACAAAATTTAATGATTTTTAAAAGATATTCAAAAAACGGGCGCAGATTATCCTCTGTCCCGTTTTATTTTAGTCGTTCCCACGCTTTATGTTTTCACGGATAAGTCTTCCCTCTTTAAGCGTTTGCGATAATTTTTCATCGTCGCCCTGCAAAAGCGCGTCACGGTATACGTTTAAATGCTCGATGAGCAAGGTAAGCTCTTGCGTAATATTTTCACGGTTATATGCGTATAACGGCGTCCAAACAGATTCGTCTACGCCCGCAATTCTCGTCATATCTTGAAAGCTTCCGCCCGTAAAACCGTCGCAACCTTTTACCTGCGGACTTTTCACGTATGCATTCGATACGATATGCGCAAGTTGAGAGGTAAGCGCGATTTTTTTATCGTGTTCCTCCGCGCTACATTCTATTATTTTCCCAAAGCGCATCGCTTTCGCGTATTCTTTTATTTCCGCAACGTCTTCTTCTCGCGTTTGCGTTGCGTGCGTTATAATCAAATTTGCGTTTACGAACAGCTCAGGCGACGCGGACGCAATCCCGGAGGTTTCCTTCCCCGCCATAGGGTGTAAGCCTACGTAACGATAATTTCTCGGCTTTGCGTACACTCGTTCCTCTATAACCTTTTTCACCCCGCATATATCCGCCACAAGCGCGCCGTCTTTAAAGGACGCATTTTCAAGATAATCTATCGTAGCTTTTGGAGGAACGGCAATAAAAACGACGTCGTAATCGCATAAATTTTCACCTTTTGCCCGTATATATCCTGCCTGCAAAGCAAACGAAATGGAGGACGCACTCCGCCCGAATCCGTCTACCTGATACCCTGCATTCGTCAACGCTCCGCAAATAGAACCGCCGATAATCCCCAAACCGATAACTGCTATTTTTTTCATAACCGCTCCGTTTTATGAATTTTTATCTATATTACCATATTTACAAAAAAAACTCAACTTCTCGAAAGCGATTTAAAAGAAAAAGAAGGAAGATTTTTCATTCCTCCTTTCTTTTTTCTTAATTTTTCGTAGTCGAACCAACCCGTTGGTATTTTTTCTTCGTTGCGATTCCGCCCCGAATGTGGCGTTCGCTTAAATTTTGTTCCAACACCTGTCTTGTGCGTTCGTACAACTCTTCGTCTACGTATTTCAAACGTTCGGAAACGTCTTTATGTACCGTAGATTTGCTAATACCGAAATACGCAGAACACGCCCGAACGGTACACCCCGTACGAATAATGTGCTCTGCGCATTTTCTTGCTCTTTCCTCAATATAATCCCACAACTTCCCGACCTCCGTAATTGCCTTACGAAATATATTATGTCGGTTTTTTGTGGATTATGCCCTATTTCCTCCGCTTACTCGTCCTTTTTATAAGGCAACGGGATTACTTTCGCCACCGTACCTTCTTTGTAGCGTAAAATCTTCTTCCCTGCGGTGCTTTGTACGGAAATAAAGACGTCTTCGCTGGAAAGTTCGGATACGGCGTTCGTTTTATCGATTACCGCCAATGCGTAGGGAACGGTAACGTAACTTGCGCAAATGACGCTCGCGCCCGATTTCATGCTTACGATGATAGACCCTTTACGATAACGTTTCGAGGGTTCTATTTGAGAGGAAATAACGCGTTTGAATTTCGCCTCGTCCGTTGCGATAATCACTTCCCCTTCGCCGTTAATTTGTTTCATCATCACGACTTTATCTCCGTCGTGGAGCATAATACCCCGAACGCCCGTGGAAACCCTGCCTTGCGAAGGAATATCGTCCTTCGTCGCGTTCAAACAAATACCGTCTTTGGTAACGATTATAATCGTATCTTCTTCGTTCGTATCCTCTTCAACGCCGATTACTTCGTCCTCTTCGTTAAGTTTTACCGCTTGAAAACTATTCTTCCGCTGTTCGTATTCCGCCCAATCGGATTTCTTAATCATACCTTTTGAAGTATAGAACAATAAAGAGCCAAAAGGCATATGCTCGCCAACTTCAAAGAGCGCAACGACAGCCTCACCCGTTTCCGCTTCCGAAGAAAGGTCTTTTAAGGTAACGCCTTCGTCGGTAAGCTTACATTCAAGTTTAGAGTCAGATATATCAAGTTTATGACAATTTCCGTAATTGGTAAAGGCAAAAATGCGTTTATCCGTCTTGGTTTCCAATGTTTTTAAGGCTATCAACGACGGCTTAAATTTTCCTTCCAAGGGTTTACTAAGCGCTTCTACTTGTTTTCCCGTCAGCACCTTAAACTTCTCGTCCGCGGTATATACAAGCGTACAACGAACGCCTTCTTTCTTTTCAGGCATCGCCATAATCAACTCGTCCGCTTCTTCACGCGTAAACAAAAGCTTGGATTTTCTCGGCGTGGGATAAGCGTTTTTAATTTCAAGAATTTCTTCTTTGACGACTTGTAATTGTAAATCTCCGCTCTTTGAAATTGCCGTCAGTTTTTTAATTTTCTTTTTCAGCTCTTTCAGTTCTTCTTCTAATTTATAGATTTCAAGTTTTGTCAAACGAGCAAGACGCAAATCAAGAATCGCTTGCGCTTGCACTTCGGAAATTTCAAAACGCGCCATAAGTTTCGTTCTGGCGTCGCCCGTACTTTCCGATTTCTTAATAATCGCAATTACTTCGTCGATATTTTGAACGGCAACGATTAAGCCCTCTAAAACGTGACAACGCTGTTCTGCTTGCCGTAAATCAAATAACGTTCTGCGTTTGATAACCTGCTGTTGATATTTAACGTAATGACGAATAATTTCCATCAACCCAAGTTGTTGAGGTTTTCCGTCCGCAATAACGACCATGTTGATACCGAAAGTAACTTCTAAATCGGAATATTTATACAAGCACTTTAAAATGGCGTCTACGTCCGCGTCTTTTTTGACGCGAATTACCGCGCGCATACCCGTTCTATCCGACTCGTCCGCAACGTGGTCGATACCGTCAAGCTCGTTTTCTTTTTCCTCACACAAATCAACGATTTTACGGAGTAATTGCGCTTTGTTTACCTGATACGGAAGTTCGGTGATAACGAGATTGGTTTTTCCGTTATCCGTCTTTTCCGCCGTAATTTTGGCGCGGAGCGTAATTTTACCGCGTCCCGTTTTATACGCTTGAATAAGTTCGTTAGCAAGTATAATACCGCCCGTGGGGAAATCAGGAGAAGGAATAAATTCCATCATTTCCTCTAAAGAAATAGCGGGGTTATCAATATACGCCACGACGCCGTTAATCACTTCTTCTAAATTATGCGTTGGAATATTGGTCGCAAGCCCTACCGCAATACCGCTTGCGCCGTTGACGAGTAAGTTCGGAAAACGCCCCGGCAAGACGTCGGGTTCTTTTAAACTATCGTCAAAGTTCAACGAAAAACTTACCGTTTCTTTATCAATATCCCGAAGCAATTCAAGCGCGAGCGGTTGCATACGCGCTTCGGTATAACGCATCGCGGCGGCGGGGTCGCCGTCCACCGAACCAAAATTTCCGTGTCCGTCTACGAGCGTTCTGCCCATATTAAAATCTTGCGCCATACGCACCATTGCGTCGTATACCGAACTGTCGCCGTGGGGATGGAATTTACCCATACAATCACCGACGATACGAGCGCTTTTTTTATGCGGTTTATCGGGGGTTAAACCCATTTCGTTCATCGTATATAAAATACGGCGTTGCACGGGTTTCAATCCGTCTTCTACACGAGGAAGAGCGCGGTCTAAAATAACGAATTCCGCGTAAGGGAGCATAGAAGTATGCAACACCTTTTCAAGCGGTTCTACGTATAATTGCCCTGCAGGTTCTATTATTTCGGGTTCTTTTTTACTTCTCGCCATTTCCGCTCTCCTTTTTCTCCGTTTTTTCTATTTTGTCCATAAAGGTGTCACGCTTATTAAAATTCGCAAATTTCGCAAGGAATTCCTTTCTGCCCTCTACCTTATCGCCCATAAGCGTCGTTATCATTTTTTCCGCTTTTGCCGCATCTTCTACGGTCACTTGGATAAGATTACGGGTTGCAGGATTCATCGTCGTCTCCCAAAGCTGTTCCGCGCTCATTTCGCCAAGACCTTTATAGCGTTGCAGTTGATAGCCTTTACCGATTTTTTCAATTTTTTCGTTGAGTTCTTTATCGTCGTACGCATACTCTACCTTATCGCCTTTATATACCTTATAAAGGGGTGGCATACCGATATACACGTGCCCCGCGTTGACGAGCGGACGCATATAGCGAAAGAAAAACGTCAATAAAATACAACGAATATGCATACCGTCTTGGTCGGCATCGGAAAGAATAATTACTTTATGATAGTTGATTTTCTCTATCTTGAAATCAGGGTCAATCCCTGCGCCGATTGCGCTAATCATCGTACGAATTTCTTCGTTTTCAAGGATTTGCGCCAACTTTTTCTTTTCCACGTTCAACGGCTTTCCGCGTAAAGGTAAAATGGATTGATATTGTCTAACACGCGCCTGTTTCGCCGTTCCGCCAGCCGAATCGCCCTCTACGATAAACATTTCGTTCAATTCGGGTTTTTTACCTGAACAACCCGCTAATTTGCCTATCAACGTTAAACCGTCGATTTTCTTCGTTTTTCGGATATTGTCCTTCGCTTCTTTCGCCGCTATACGCGATTTTGCCGCGCCTTGCGCCTTTTTAATAATTTCTTCCATCGTCTTTTTGTAACCGCGGACTTCTTTAAATGCGTTAAAGCCCTCGATTACAGCCGCCTCAACGGCTGGACGCGCCTCGATATTTCCAAGTTTGGTTTTCGTTTGTCCTTCAAATTGAACGACGGCAAGTTTCACCGATAATACGACGGTTAAGCCTTCGCCAAAGTCGTCGCCTTGGAAGTTTGCGTCTTTCTCCTTCAAAAAGCCGTTGCTTCGCGCGTATTCGTTAAGCACTCTCGTAAGTCCCGAATGGAATCCGTTTTCGTGGTATCCGCCCTCGGGGGTTGGAATATTATTTACGAAAGAAAACATTTTTTCACGATAACCGTTATAATGTTGAATCGCGAACTCCACTTGAACGTCGTTTTTAACCGTGGAATAATAAATAGGTTGTTGATATAACTTTTTATCCCCGTCGTTTAAACTTTTTACGTAGTCGGAAATACCGCCGTCAAACTTAAAGACGACCCGATAAGGTTCGCTTTCAAGCGCAAGTTCGTCCACTTCGGCGAACAACGATTGTTGCGGTTGTTGCGCCCCAAACAAATCCATTTGTCCAAATTCCGAATCGTCCGCATTCTCTAATTGCTCGCTATTCTCTTCAAATTCTTCTTCCGATTCCACCGCTCCGTCGTCAAACGCCGCGCGCGAACGGCGCACCTCCGCCATGGAAATGCGTTCGTCTATAAGCGTAATTTCTACGCCTTTATTTAAAAAGGCAAGTTGATTTAAGCGTTCTTCTACCGTTTCCAATTCAAAACACGTTTCCGAGAATACCGTGGCGTCCGGTTTAAAACGAACGAACGTACCCTTTCTTGAAGTATGAATCCCCGTATCCTCCAAAGGCCCGTCAGGTATACCCGATTCTACCTTTTTCTTTCTTGCGTTATAGCGGGAATGGAAACTCATTTTATACACGCGTTTATTCCTATATACTTCAACGGTCAACCATTCGGAAAGCGCGTTGGTAACGGACGCGCCTACGCCGTGTAAACCGCCGGAGTACTCGTAGTTGCCTTGTCCGAATTTACCGCCTGCGTGTAATTTCGTAAATACAAGTTGAACACCCGAAACTTTCTCTTTCGGGTGTATGTCGGTGGGGATACCGCGCCCGTTATCTTCTACGGAAGCGCTCCCGTCTGCGTGCAACGTGACCTTGATTTTATTCGCGTGTCCGTTTGCCGCTTCGTCTATTGCGTTATCTACTATTTCCCAAAGAATATGGTGTAAGCCCTTAATCCCCGTCGAACCGATATACATACCGGGACGCATACGAACGGCGTCAAGACCTTCCAATACTTCAAGATTTTTTGCGCTGTACTCTGTTACTGATTCCTTCTTCGTGTCTTTTTCCATTTTATCCTCTTAATTTATAACGAAGTTACCCACAATATACCGTCGATTTTTTACGTTATAACCTTCCAATTTACACCATTATACCATTTTTTTTCTTTTTTTTCAAACGTTTTGAGAAAAAAAATCACGCTTTCTCTTCTATATTTTGCAAAATCTCAAAAATTTTATCAAAGTTATCCACAATATAGTCGGGCTTTACGTGCGCTGACGCAGGTTTTTTATAATAATTAAACCAAATACTCGTAATCCCAGCCTCGTTTGCCGATTTAATATCCGCAGACAAACTGTCCCCTATCCACACGGCGTTTTCTTTTGTAAAACCGTCCACGTGTTTTATTACGTAATCGGTATATTCTTTGGCGGGTTTATCGTATCCTATCGTTTGAGAAATAAATACGCCGTCAATCAAATCGTTTATCCCTAAAATGGAAAAGCGTGATTTTTGAATTTTTTCCGTTCCGTTCGTAACGATATATACGCGCCCCAATCCTTTTAATTTTTCTAAAAACGCTTTTGCGCCGTTAACGTATAAGGGTTTCGTCGCAAGATGCGTTAAATACAATTCGTTGAATTTATCCCCGTCAATATCCGCCAAACCCAATTCTCGCAAATATAACGAAAACCGTGTTTTTAATAATTGCGCACGCGTAATTTCTCGACGCTCCAGCGCCTCCCAAAGATTATCGTTTACCCTTTTATAAACGGTTGCATACTCCTCTTTCCATTCTTTTCCAAAAACGAAAAATGCGTTACGGACGGCGTTTATCGACGCGCCTTGAAAATCAAGAATGGTATCGTCTGCATCTACCAAAAAAATATTTTTCACTTTTTTTTACTCCTTGGAGGCGTTATTCACGATTGCAAGCTCTTTTAACGCACGCGTATACGCTATATATTTTTCACTATCCGACATACCGTCGGGCACTACCGCGACAGAAGTAAATTCTAAGCCTTTACTTTCGTATACCGTCATTACGTTAATTTTCGAGCGTGAAATTTTTCCTTTGAGCGATAAATCGTTATACGACTTACGTAAGTACTCCGCTTTTTTTTCTTCACTGCAAATAATTGTTTTCAGACCCTTTTTATCCTTAAAAAAGGCGTGTATTGCGCGCGGGGAAATATAGGACACGTTTGGACCGTCAAACCCAATCGGTTGCATATCGATAGAAAGTACCGTAGATACGAATTCCACGATTTGGTTGGTATTACGATAGTTTTGATTTAGTTTAAAAATTTCGAAGTTCGGGAAAGTTTGTTGCCAATCCTTTACGCCACGCCAAGGCGTAACGTTTTGCGCAATATCCCCAAACACGTTAAAGGAAGCTTTTTGATTGATTTTTCGTAATAACGCATACTCGCAAGGCGATATATCTTGCGCCTCGTCCACGAACACGTAAGAATATACGGGAGAAAGACGATTGGTTATATGCGAGCAAATCACACAAAGCGCGTATGCGTCTGATTTATACATTTTTTTGGAGGTCATACCGTATTTCTTTTTATATTTTTTCACCGTTTCACGGTAAAAATAACGCACGACGTCCACGAACGAAGCTCCCGCGCCAAGCGCGCAAAATTCCTTTTCGCCTCGCAAATAACGGTAAAATTCTTCAAACGCTGTATTACTTTCGCCTATAATCGTTATTTTTTGTCTTATCGATTGAATTTCTTCCACGAGTTGTTTACGGCGTTCTATTCTATCGGCGTATAAAAATACCTCCACCTCGCCTATCCGTTGACGGAAACGCCGTAAATCAACAATTTCTTTTTCAATCGCAGTCAAAAGCTCTCCAAGCGTTTCGTTTGATTCCAAAACGATTTTTTCCGTATAACGCGAAACGAACGCGGAACTTTTGTAAAAAGACATCATTTGCCGATAAAAATAGTCGGGAGTTTTTGCGTTTTCGCTTACGAGCGTTCCGCCGAGGAAATCTTGAATATCCAAAATGCAATTCATCAATTCACGGAAAGGTTTCGTGTAATACAACCCGCCTTGTTCGCGTTCTTTTATTTCCCCTAAAACGGCGCGCCGAACACGCATCGACGAGTTTTTTATGCCTTCATACGCCGACAACTGTTTTTTGCATTCTTTTAAAATAGACGCTATATACTCTTTACAATCTTCCCCCGTAAACAAACCGTATAAATCGTCGTACACTTTATTCGTCTTTTTTGCAATATCTGCTACGAATTTAGGCGAATAGACGTATTCTAAATACCGTTCGTTTTCTTTTTGCGACTCATCTATTTTTTCCGCAACGAAAATTTTCTCGTTTTTCAGTACTTGTAAAAAATAATCGTAAATCGTAACCGTTTTAACGCGCTCCAACTCCAAAATCTCCGCCAATTCGTCAATAAACGAATTGAACGAATTGCTCGGCGTTATCACGAGCACGTCGCGTGGCTTAATTTGCTCGTTGTTATACATTAAATAACTCAACCGATGCAATAAGACCATCGTTTTTCCGCTTCCCGCGCAACCTTGTAACACGAAATTGCTCTTTTCCGGGCAGGTAATAATTTCGTATTGTTTCTCTTGTATCGTTTGAATAATATCCCGAACCGCAGATTCTTCCTTACGGCTACGAATAATTTCACGCAAAAAAGGGTCGAGGACGTTTTCTTCGTCCCTGTCGGCAATTTCTTCCTCTGAAAGATAATCTTTTAAAGACAGGTATTCGTTTTTAAAATCCAACACCTTACCGCTTTTCGTACGGATTGCGCGTCGGAGTATCGTTTTATACTCGTATTCGTTTATTTTAAAAAACGAACAACTTTTTTGATAGTATCTTCGCGCTAAAGGCGCGCGCCAATCCACAATTTCTAAACGCACGTCCCCTTTTTTTCCAATATAATAACTATTATAGCCTTCCTTATTATCTACTAAATCCATACGGGCAAAATAAGGTTCTTCAAAAAACGGTCTGTATGCGTCCATTTTCTCTTTTTGCGCATTTATTTCAGCAAGCAACAACTTTATTTTGCGGTAATTTTCCGCGGAATTTTTTTCTTTTTCTAAGACGGCAATTTCGTCCGTCGCGTTTTTAATCGCGTTTTTATGCGGACGAATACGAGCGATTCGCAACATTTGCATAACCGCCTCTATGTGTTTTTCCTCGTAGTTTTTTTGCGTTTCCTCCTCTAAAAGAGATAAAAACCACGCTTTATCACCGCTTTTATGCGGGTCGAGTAAGGTTATTAAATTTTGATATAAACGCTTATCTTCCATACTTATCTTTTATCATACCATATTTAAAAGAAAAATGGAACGATTTTACAGAAAATTTTTTAAAAATTTTTTTATTAACGAAAAATCCTCGGTTTATCACCGAGGAAATTGCTTTTTTTGATTACATTTTGTCGGGAATCCCGATTCCAAGCAAAGCGAACGCATTTTTCAACGTCTGTAACGTTGCGTTTGTAAGCACAAGACGGAAATTTTTCGTCAGCTCATCTTCCGCCGTTAAAATTTTACAATCGAAATAAAATTTATTAAACTTTTGCGCCACGTCAACCGCAAAGCGCGCAATATAGGACGGCTCGTATTTTTCCGCCGCGGAACACACCGTTTCGGGGAAGGTAGAAAGTACTTTAACCAGCTCTATTTCTTCCGCGCAAAGCTCGGGCAAATCGTAAGAACTCGGCGTTCCGCCTTTTTGTAAAACGGAATTTGCTCTTGCGCAAGTATATTGCACGTATACGCTCGTTTCCCCGTCAAAATTTAATACTTTATCGTACGAGAAAACGATATCTTTAATTTTATTGTTATAAAGCGCGCCGAAAATCACCGCGCCGACGCCTACTTTTTGCGCAATTTCTTGTTTGTTTTCAAGGTCGGGATTTTTTTCGTCGATTACTTTATACGCTTTTTCGATACATTTGTGAATAACGTCCTCCAAAAATACGACGTTTCCCTTTCGCGTAGACATCGTTCCTTCTTCCAAAGAAACCATACCGTACGCCACGTGCACCAAATCCTTCGACCAATCTTTACCCATCAATTCCAAAACTTTAAAAAATTGTTTAAAATGTAAGTTTTGTTGATAGGCTACGACGTATAAACACTTATAAAAATCGTATTCCTTTTTACGATAGCTTGCAGCCGCCATATCCCGCGTAGCGTATAACGAACTGCCGTCCGATTTCAAAATAATACAAGGAGGCATACCGTATTCTTCCAAATCCACCACTTGCGCTCCACGGCTTTCCGTAAGCAACCCTTTTTCTTTTAATTCGTCTACGATAGGTTGCATTTTATCGGAGAAAAAGCTTTCGCCCGCATACGAATCGAATCGTATATCCAGCATATCGTAAATTTTCTTCACATCTTTTAAGGTAAGCTCTTTAAACCAATGGAACAACGCCAAGCACTCGCTATCGCCCTGTTCAATTTTTTTAAAATACGCGCGCGCCTCGTCGTCGTATTCGGGGTGCGTTTCCGCTTCTTGATGGAAACGAACGTACAATTCGTTCAAAGCGCGAATACCGCCTTTTTCTATCGTTTCTTTATCCCCCCAACGCTTATACGCAGAAATAAGCTTGCCAAATTGCGTACCGTAATCTCCCAAGTGATTGATACCTACCGCTTTATACCCTAAATAATTATAAATGCGGTATAACGCACCGCCTAAAACGGTGGTGGAGAGATGCCCGATATGGAAAGGCTTAGCAATATTAATAGACGAATAGTCGATACAAACGGTTTTTCCTTCGCCTTCTTTCGACGAGCCAAAGGAATCCTTTTGTTCTAAAATTTTATCGAGCGTTGCGCGCACGAATCCCGTTTTATTAATTTTAAAATTCAAATATCCGTTGACAGCGGATACTTCGCTAATAACGTCGTCCACTTCGATTTCGTCTTTCAAGGTTTCAGCAATCATTACGGGACTTTTACGAAGTACCTTTGCAAACTTAAAACACGGCAATGCGTAATCGCCCATTTCCATATTTGGAGGTAACGCCAAACAATCGTAAATTTCCTCACTCGTCACGCCGTCCACTTTAATTTTTTCGGCAATATATTTCTTGTAATCCATAATGTAACCCTTTGCTTTAAATTGTTTATCCTAATTTTTATACTTCTATACGGCTTTAAGCTAAACCGTAGGCAAGCACGATACGCACGTTCGCGTCGAAAATGTTACGCAAAAATTTCTTTACCGCAACGCTCGTCGCCCCGTCGTTTTTTCCGTTTTCATTGCTTTGGAGCATCGTTATAATCGCATTGAAATTTTGATAAATAATTTGCGCGTCCTCTTCAATCGCCGTATACGCCTCTTCTTTGCCGTTATGTTGTATAGCATACATCTCTTCGACGACGTCGTTCATAGCAGGAAAAAGCCGTGTGTTTCCCGTTTTCAAAATTTCTACGCATTGATGATTGAGAATACTCAAAAGTTCAATAAATCGTTGTAGTTTTACGTTGCCCACCAAATCCGTCGCCATTAAAGTTCTACTCCGTTTTGTTGCAATAACGCTCTCGCCGATTCTACGCTGTCCACGCCCGTTTTATTCTTTATAGGCGCAAATTCCCTTTCACGCACCACTTCGAAGGGCAATACGCTACCCATAGGTTTAATCAAATCTACCGCCAGCGTTTCAAACTTCTTACCGTTTTCCTTTTCAGGTTTTCTCGTTACGCCGTCTTCGCAAACACACTCGATTTTTTTCTCAACGATATGCACGGGAATTTTATTATTGACAATTTCTTCTAACTTACTTAAACGGAATAAATAGTTCATAATAACGCCGTAGCAATATTCCAAATCGCCGTTTGCGTCCTTTTGGTTTGCCATTTCGTCCGTAAGTTCGTAATACTCGATAATATCAGGTTTATCGCCGTCCATGCACAAAACGCCTACCTTTTCATACGGGTTATTTTTACAAATAACTTTAGCACCGCAATTCACCTTGCTATCAATCGTCGCGCCGACGAATACGGGGTCGGCAATACGCTGTAAAACGTTGTCCACCGCGTAAATATTTAACCATTCCACTCCACGCTTATGCAAATCGTCTACAAGTCCTGCGCGCTTAAGCGAAGCAAACCAACCGCCGTTCCCGTTCGGAGAAAGCGCGGGGGTATCCTTCCT
>SVIX01000001.1 GCA_015069285.1 Clostridiales bacterium
CCGATTTTGTTTTTCGTTGTAACTGCCAGGTCACAACTCTATTATACAAAATCGGAGTTTTTTTGTCTATTGTTCATCGGTAAACCTCTACCGAACCACGCCACTATGGCGTGGTTTTACTATACAATAAAGAGTAGCAAAAATTTTGCTACTCTTTTAAAATGTCGTAAAAAATCCCTAAGAGACACGCCCTTTTACGAGGAGTTTTCGTTTTTTTCAATGGCTATGTCACAAAGAATGGTTGATTAACAAAAAATCTATTTTTCTGTGTTTTTACGAGAAAAATGCAAGAAAGACAAATATTTTGTGAGCGCGCGTACTTGTCTTGTACGAAAGCGAGCAAAATACGAAGTATTTCGTAGGATTTTTCACCAAGTGACGTGACAGAGCCTTTTTAATTAAGCTTGCGTTGCTTCTTCGTCAGCGTTTTCCGTTACGGCTTGCGGTTCTGCCTGTTCGGCTTTGTATCCGCCAATATATTGAGGCGCAACGTTTTTATACGCCTTTGTACCCGTTCCGGCAGGAATGAGTTTACCGATGATAACGTTTTCCTTTAAGCCGACGAGATAGTCGCGCTTGGTACGGATAGCCGCTTCGGTAAGCACTCTCGACGTTTCTTGGAAGGACGCCGCCGACAAGAACGAATCGGTAGCGAGCGCGGCTTTCGTAATACCCAAAAGCACACGCTTTGCAAGCGCGGGTCTACCGCCGTTTGCCATCGCTTTCGCGCTTTCGTCTTGGAAAGTAACCATATCCACGAGTTCGCCGGGCAACAAGTTGGTGTCGCCTGCGTTTTCAATACGAACTTTCTTGAGCATTTGACGAACGATGATTTCAACGTGTTTGTCGTTGATTTCAACGCCTTGCGAACGGTATACGGACTGTACTTGTTCCAAAATATAGTCCTGTACGCCCTTAACGCCTTGCACGCGAAGTATATCTTGAGGATATACGCTACCTGCGTTCAGCAAGACACCGGGAGCGACTTTTTCACCGTTTTTAACTTTAAGTTCTGCGTTAAACGGCAAGAGATATTCTTTCTTAACTTCACCCGTAGCCTCGTCGCAAACCTTGACGTGTTTCGAACCGTCCGAATCGTCCACGGAAATAACGCCGTCCACTTCGCAAACGGTTGCGCAACCCTTGGGTTTTCTCACTTCGAACAATTCTTCGACACGAGGCAAACCTTGCGTGATGTCGCCCGTCGCGGCAATACCGCCCGTGTGGAAGGTACGCATCGTAAGCTGTGTACCGGGTTCACCGATGGATTGCGCCGCAATCGTACCGACAGCCTCACCCACTTGTACGGGCAACGTCGTCGCCATATTTTTACCGTAACACTTCGCGCAAACGCCAAATCTTGACGAGCAACCGAAGATGCTACGAATTGCCACTTCTTGCAAACCTGCGGAAACGACTGCGTCCGCCTCTTTTTCGTCGATAAATTGATTGGTTGCAACGATAACTTCGCCCGTTTCAGGGTGAATAATATCTTCTGCGGAGAATCTACCGAGAATTCTCGAACGCAAACCTTCGATTTCTTTGCCAACCGTATCGTAGATAGCGCGAACTTTCAAGCCTTGCGGTTTTCTGCCTGCGCAACAATCGTCTTCGCGAACGATAATTTCGTGCGATACGTCTACCAAACGACGGGTCAAGTATCCCGAGTCCGCCGTCTTTAACGCGGTATCCGTCAAACCTTTACGGCCACCGTGCGAGGAAATGAAGTATTCCAAAACGGACAACCCGTTTCTAAAGCACGATTTAACGGGAACTTCTATCTTTTTACCTTGCGGGTTTACCATTAGACCACGCATACCTGCGAGCTGTTTAATTTGGTCGATAGAACCACGCGCGCCCGAGTCCGCCATCATCCAGATAGGATTGAATTTATCCGCTTCGCCTTGCGCTTTCAAAAGATTTGCAACCTTATCCGTCGCCGCGTCCCATTGCGCGATAACCGCGCTGTAACGTTCTTCTTCGTTGAGCAAACCACGCGCGTATTTCTTCGCGATTTTACCCACTTCTTGTTCCGCGCTTTCGATAATTTCTTCCTTTTCAGGCGGAATTTTCATATCGAATACGGAAGTCGTCAACGCGGCAAGCGTCGAATATTTATAACCTCTCTCTTTCATCGCGTCAAGCACGTACGCAGCTTTGGGCGCTTTGCCCGTTCTGAACGCGGCTTCAACGATACGCGAAAGGTGTTTCTTACCGATTGCGCGCGCTTTGCCGATAAATTCGGTATCAAGCTCTAAACGCAAATACGATTCGGGGGTGTTGCGCTTTACAAAGCCCAAATCTTGAGGCAAGCCGTCGTTGTAAATCAAACGCCCAATCGTCGTTTTGATAACACCCGAAACTTCCAATTTACCCGTTTTCTCGTTACGGCGAACTTTCGCGTACTTCACGGGCGTTTCGCCTTCCTTGTTCTCTACGGGACAATGATAGCAACCCGTTTCATCAAAAGGCAAATCCTCAAACATCCCTTCGGGCAATTCTACTACGCGTTTAAGATACATTTCGTCTTGTTCGTGCGCAATCTTGTTTTGATATGCCAAAATCGCCTCGTTCTCCGATGCATAGGTCGGCGCAACGTATACTTCGCCGTCTTCCGAGGGACGACCTTGTTCGTCGTATTTCTTGCCCTCTTCGCAACGCTTAATGGTAAGATAATACGCGCCGATAATCATATCTTGCGTCGGGGACATAACCGATTTACCGTCGGCAAGTTTCAAAATATTGTTTGCCGAAAGCATCAAAAATCTCGCTTCCGCTTGCGCCTCTACGCTCAAGGGAAGATGCACAGCCATTTGGTCACCGTCGAAGTCGGCGTTGAACGGTCCGCAAACGAGGGGCGAAATTTTAATCGCGCGCCCTTCAATCAATACGGGCTCGAACGCTTGAATGGACAAACGGTGCAACGTAGGCGCACGGTTCAAAAGAACGGGATGGTCTTTGATAACGTCCTCTAAAACGTTCCAAACCATATCCTTCGTCGCCTTTTCTACGGCGCGTTTTGCCGTCTTAATGTTATGGCATTGACCGCTTTCCACCAACCGTTTCATGATAAACGGCTTAAACAGCTCGATTGCCATTTCCTTAGGCAAACCGCATTGATAAATCTTTAACTCCGGACCGACGACGATAACCGAACGACCCGAATAGTCTACACGCTTACCAAGCAAGTTTTGACGGAAACGACCTTGCTTACCGCGGAGCATCGCGGACAAGGATTTCAAATCACGGTTAGAAGGACCGGAAAGCGCCTTTCCTCTTCTGCCGTTGTCAATCAACGCGTCAACCGCCTCTTGCAACATACGCTTTTCGTTTTTGATAATCATATCGGGCGCGCCGATTTCCATCATCTTCTTCAAACGGTTGTTTCTGTTGATAACGCGACGGTACAAATCGTTCAAGTCGGAGGTAGCAAATCTACCGCCGTCCAACTGTACCATAGGACGAATATCGGGCGGAATTACGGGAAGTACCGTCAAAATCATCCATTCGGGGCGGTTTCCGCTCTTTCTGAACGATTCGATAACTTCCAAACGCTTGATTGCCTTAATCGCCTTTTGTCCAGGACCTTTTACGCTGTCTTGTCCTTCGTCCAAAATCTTTTTGCACGCTTCGCTTTCCGCGTTTAAATCTACCGCCATCAAAAGCTCGCGGACGGATTCTGCGCCCATACCTACTTTCAAGCCCGTTACGGAGGAATCGCCGTAGCGTTCTTCAATTTCACGAAGCTGTTTGTCGGTGATAACCTGTTTGTATTGAAGTTCCTCAACGCTACCGGGGTTCAATACGACGTAAGAAGCGAAATAGATAACTTGCTCCAAGTGTTTGGGGCTCATATTCAAGAGCAAACCGATTTTAGAAGGAACGCCCTTGAAATACCAAATATGCGAAACGGGAGCGGCAAGTTCAATATGCCCCATTCTTTCACGACGTACTTTTGCGCGCGTAATTTCTACTCCGCATTTTTCGCATACGTGACCTTTATATTTTACTCTTTTATATTTACCGCAATGGCACTCCCAGTCCTTCATCGGCCCAAAAATCTTTTCGCAAAAAAGACCGTCTTTTTCAGGTTTTTGGGTGCGGTAGTTAATGGTTTCGGGCTTGGTTACTTCGCCGTAAGACCATTCTCTTATTTTCTCGGGAGACGCGATACTGATTTGAATAGAATTGAAATCGTTTAATTCGTACATAATTTTATCTCCTTACTCCTCGTCGTCCTCGTCGTCGAACAGTTTTCCAAAGTCGAGCTCGTCATCGTCGATATCGTCTTCGAATTCCTCTTCGTCGTCTACGCTGTTAAAACCGTCTTCGTCGTCATCGTCGTCTTCAAAGATCGATTTAACCTCAAAGTCGTCTACGTCTTCTTCTTCGTCATCGTCGTCTACGCTAAAGTCAATTTCTTCTAACTTTTCAGCCTTCAAGCTGTCGCGACGGCTTGCCGCTGCGTCAAACGCTTCCTCTTCTTCCTCAAACTCACGAATTATCAATTCGTCGCCCGATTCGGTAAGCACTTTTACGTCTAACGCCAAACTTTGCAATTCTTTAAGCAATACTTTAAACGCTTCGGGAATACCCGGTTCGGAAATATTTTCACCGCGGACGATGGATTCGTACGTCTTCACACGACCCACTACGTCATCCGATTTTACGGTAAGAATTTCTTGTAAGATGTGCGCCGCGCCGTACGCTTCAAGCGCCCAAACTTCCATTTCACCGAAACGCTGACCGCCGAACTGCGCCTTACCGCCGAGAGGCTGTTGCGTTACGAGCGAATAAGGACCGATAGCACGCGCGTGAATCTTATCGTCAACGAGGTGGATAAGTTTAATCATATATTGCACGCCGATGGTAACGCGGTTTTCAAACGGTTCACCCGTTCTGCCGTCGAAGACTTGGAACTTACCGTCAACGTTGCCGTCGGGGTTCAAAAGGTTGTTCTCGCGGAACATACTCTCCAAATCCTTCTCCGTCGCGCCGTCGAATACGGGGGTAGCAATCTTCCAACCGAGTTGTTTACAAACGTACCCAAGGTGCACTTCCAAAACCTGACCGATGTTCATACGCGAAGGAACGCCGAGGGGGTTGAGCAAAATTTGGAGCGGAGTACCGTCTGCAAGGAAGGGCATATCCGCTTGCGAAAGCACGCGGGAGATAACGCCCTTGTTACCGTGACGACCCGCCATCTTGTCGCCCACTTGGATTTTACGCTTTTGCGCAATATATACGCGAACGAGCTTATTAACGCCCGGTTCTAATTCGTCTTTGTTTTCTCTCGTGAATACTTTCACGTCTACGACGACACCGCCTTCGCCGTGCGGTACTTTAAGGGAAGTATCGCGCACCTCTCTCGACTTCTCGCCGAAAATCGCGCGGAGCAATCTTTCTTCGGGCGTAAGTTCCGCTTCGCCTTTGGGGGAAACTTTACCTACGAGAATATCCCCGCTACCGATTTCCGCACCGATACGGATAATACCGTCTTCGTCCAAATCTTTGAGCGCGTCGTCGCCCACGTTGGGAATATCGCGCGTGATTTCTTCAGGACCGAGTTTCGTATCTCTCGCTTCCGTTTCGTATTCTTCAATGTGAATGGAAGTAAAGACGTCGTCTTGTACGAGTTTTTCGCTCAAAAGGATAGCGTCTTCGTAGTTATAACCTTCCCATTCCATATAACCGATAAGAATGTTTTTACCGAGCGCAAGTTCACCGTTATTCGTCGAAGGACCGTCGGCGATAATTTCGCCCTTGAACACTCTGTCGCCCGTAGAAACGATGGGCTTTTGGTTCAAGCAAGTACCTGCGTTGGAACGCTCGAACTTCTTCAACGGATATTCGCGAACCGTACCGTCGTCCTCTCTGACCTTAATCATATTAGACGAGCACGAAACGACGACGCCCGCTTCTTTCGCGGTAACGATAACCCCCGAATATTTCGCGATATCGCCTTCGATACCCGTTGCAACGATAGCCGATTCCGTCTTCAAAAGGGGTACTGCTTGACGTTGCATGTTCGAACCCATCAACGCACGGTTGGTATCGTCGTTTTCCAAGAAAGGAATAAGCGCGGCTGCAACCGAAACGAGCTGTTTGGGCGAAACGTCCATATAATCCATTTTTTCACGAGGCATTTCGGTAATATCGTCTTGGTATCTGCACCCAACGCGCTCGTTGATAAATTTCCCTTCTTCGTCAAGCGGTTCGTTTGCCTGCGCGACGATATACTTGTCCTCTTCGTCCGCCGTCAAATAATCCACGTGCGTGGTAACGATGCCCGTTTCCTTGTCTACGCGTCTGTACGGGCTCATAATAAAGCCGTACTCGTTGACTTTTGCAAAGGTTGCGAGCGAGGTAATCAAACCGATGTTCTGACCTTCGGGCGTTTCGATAGGACACATACGACCGTAATGGGTATGGTGAATGTCACGCACTTCAAAGGTAGCTCTATCTCTATTCAAACCGCCGGGACCGAGCGCGGAAAGTTTACGCTTGTGCGTAAGTTCTGCAATCGGGTTGGTTTGGTCCATAAATTGCGAAAGCTGGGACGAACCGAAGAATTCGCGGATAACCGCCGATACGGGACGGATATTGATAAGCGCGGACGGCGTAATTTCCATCGGGTCTTGCGTCGCCATTCTTTCTTTGATAAGTCTTTCCAAACGCGCAATACCTACGCGGAGTTGGTTTTGGAGCAATTCCCCCACCGAGCGTACGCGACGGTTGCCGAGGTGGTCGATATTATCAATCGTACCGATACCGTATTTTAAATCGAGGTTGGTCGAAATGGACGCAACGATATCGTCCACCGTTACGTGCTTATGACAAAGCTTGTCTATAAGCGGACGAAGTTCTTTCTTTTGTTCTTTGGTAGGAACGGGGTGTTCGCTGTGCAAAAGTTCGTGGAAAAGCTTACAAGCCGAAACGAATTTCCGTCTGTTATCACGACGCTTGTCGCGGTTTTTCTTTTCTTCGGGCTTTTCGTCCGGTTCTTCCATCTTTTCTACCGTATAATACAACGCGTTGATATCGTCCGTATATTTTTCCGCAACTTCCTCTACGCTCAAAGCCTTACATTCCTCAGCGATAAGTTTGGAGAATTTATAGTTGGGGTAGAAAACGGTAGGCAACAAGCCGAAATCTTTCGCTCTTACTTGAACGGGAATATCGGAAATTTCCGCAAAATCTACCGTGTTGTTTGCGATAATCTTATGGCGAATTTCACCCTCTTCCGCGTCGTCTACCAAAACGAACACTTCGTTGATACCGCAATTTTGAATTTCCTTCGCTTGCTTTTCGGATACTCTTTCCCCTTCGGTGACGATAACTTCGCCCGTTTCAGGGTTGACGATTGTATCCGCTACGCGTTGTCCGGGCAAACGGTAGGTCAAATTCAATTTTTTGTTGTACTTGTATCTGCCCACTTTCGCAATATCGTAGCGACGGGGGTCGAAGAACAAGTTATACAAGTGCGCGCGAACGGAATCTTCCGTAGGCGCTTCACCGGGACGCAAACGGCGGTACAATTCGTACAAGCCGTCCGATTCGCTCTTTGCCGTATCCTTAGCAAGCGTGGACGCGATAATTTTATCGCCGGGGAACAAGTCCTCAATCGCGCGGTTCGAACCGAAACCGAGCGCACGCAAAAGCACGGTGATACAGAGTTTTTTCTTTCTGTCCACTCTCACGTACAAAGCGTCTTGCGCGTCTTGTTCAAGTTCAAGCCAAGCGCCACGATTAGGCATAACGGTCGTTGCGAACATTTCCTTACCCGTCTTGTCCTTGCTCGACGCGTTATAAACGCCGGGGGAACGAACGAGCTGAGAAACGATAACACGCTCCGCGCCGTTGATAATGAACGCGCCGTTCTCGGTCATAAGAGGCATATCGCCCATAAACACTTCTTGGTCGAGAACTTCGTTTTTCACCTTATTGACAAGGCGAACTTTTACGCGCAAAGGAAGCGCGTAGGTAGCGTCGCGCGTACGACATTCTTTTTCGTCATACTTAGGTTTGTCGCCAAATCTATGCTCTAAAAAATAAAGCTCAAAATGGTCGGAGTAGTCGGTAATCGGGGAGAAGTCCTCGAATACCTCGCCAATACCCTCTTCGATAAAGGCGTTGTAGCTGTCTTTCTGGATTTCGACGAGGTCGGGAATGTCGATAACTTCGTCGATTTTACCGAATTTTCTTCGTTCGGTTTTTCCGTACTTGGTGATAGGTAAATCCATCGGTTAAAAGCTCCTTACATATTTTTTTAGCGATTTACCGAGTATATCTTTTCATCGATAAAAATCGAAATTTTGTTTTTTTTCCTCTTTACGCTTTACTTTTGCGCCCGTTTGCGATATAATAAGAACGGTATTGCAAACGCGGTTTCGCTCTTTCCCCTTTATTTTCAAGGGTTTGCTTGATTTTTCTTTATTCGAAAAACATTCGCCGAGCGACATTACGCCATCATAAGCATAATGATACATTATCTAATTATATCCCACAAAAATAAACTTGTCAAGCATTTTTGGAAATAATTTTCAAATTTTTTTAAAGGAGTTTTTATGCGAATCGATAAATTCTTAAAAGTTGCGCGTATTTTAAAGCGCCGTACCGTAGCTCAAGAGGCTTGTTCAGAAGAAAAGGTGCTTATCAACGGAAAAACCTCCAAACCCTCCACCGCCGTAAAAATCGGCGACGAAGTGGAAATTTTATACGCGTCGGGAACGCTGAAATTCCGCGTATTAAATATCAAAGAAACGGTAAAAAAAGAGGAAGCCTCCTCTTTATACGAGGTGATTGTATGAACTATTCTATCGGCGTCGTAATTTGCGCGGGAGGCAAAGGCACGCGCGCAGGGCTTGCACGCAACAAACTACTCGTTTCTATAAACGGAGAACAGGTATTAAAAAAGACCCTGTCCGCCTTTGATTTTTCCGCCGTTAGCGAAATTATCGTGACGAGTTCCCAAGAAGATTACGACGAAATTTCCGCGCTTTGCAACGCATTTTCGCGCACGCGCGTCGTGCTCGGTGGAAACACGCGTTCGCAATCGGTGTATAACGCTTTACAAGTCGCTACGACGGATATCGTACTTATCCACGACGGCGCGCGACCTTTCGTTTCACGTGAAATCATTGAAAATTGTATACGAAGCGTACAGGCGTTCGGTAGCGGAATTTGCGCAATCCCCGCCACGGACACCGTCGCCGTTTGTCAAGAGGGTAAAATTATTAGCGTTCCTGAAAGGGATACGCTGTATCAAATTCAAACCCCGCAAGGGTTTTTTAGGGAGAATATCCTTTTTGCGTATACGCGCGCTTTTGAACGAAAGGACGGTTCGTACACGGACGATTCCTCCGTCTTCGCGCAGTTTTGCGGAACGCCCCGTCTTTGCGCGGGCGCGCGCGAAAATATAAAGTTGACGCACGCGGAAGATTTCCGTTCCAGCGTCGCTCGTTGCGGTTTCGGCGTAGACACGCACGCGTTCGGAAAGGCGCAACCGTATATTCTGTTGGCGGGCGTAAAAATCCCGTCGGATAGCGGGCTTATCGCGCACAGCGACGGCGACGTGCTTTGCCACGCCGTTATGGACGCCCTCCTTTCCGCTGCGGGACTTCGGGATATCGGGTTCTATTTCCCCGATAGCGACGAAAAATGGAAAAACGCCGATTCTATGCAAATGCTTGCAAGCGTGGTGGATATGCTTAAAGACCGCGGTTTGGCAGTAAAAAATATTTCCGTCGCTATCCAAGCGGAAAAACCCCGTCTTGCAAAATATATCGAAGAAATACAAAACGCCTTATCCAGCGTTTTAAAAATAGACCCCACCGCCGTCGGCGTTTCCGCAGGCACGAACGAAGGCTTAGGCTATATCGGCGAAGGAAAAGGCATTACCGTCAACGCGTACGCACTACTTCGCGAGGCGTAAAAACGCCCTGCGGTGAAAGGCAAGACGCCTTTCAAATCATTCTAATAAGGAGAATTTTATGGCAACCAAATCCAAAGCCCCGACGAGTCAGTTCGTTTGTTCCGAGTGCGGTTATACCGCCCCCAAATGGTTAGGCAAATGCCCCGACTGCGGGAATTTCAATACGATGGTAGAAGAACTCGTCCGAGAACAACCCCTTTCCTTTTCAAGAACGGGCGTTTCGCAAAGAACCGCGCGCGCCTTGCCGTTATCGCAGGTAGGGTATGAAAAATTCGACCGCGTACAAAGCGGTATCTCCGAATTCGACACGGTGCTCGGCGGTGGCGTCGTGAGAGGTTCGCTCGTACTCCTCGGCGGTGACCCCGGCATCGGGAAATCCACCCTTCTTACGCAAGTTTCCGCGCGGTTGGCAACCGTGGGTAAGGTCTTATACGCGTCGGCTGAAGAGAGCTGTTCGCAGGTAAAAATGCGTTGCGATAGATTGGGAATCAACGCCGACAACTTATATCTTCTCAACGAAACATGCTTAGAAGATATCGAAAACGCGCTGGACGGCGTAGAATTCGTCGTCATCGATTCCATTCAAGCGGTATATACCGAAACGCTCTCCTCCGCGTCGGGGAGCGTAGGACAGGTACGCGAATGCGCCTCGAAACTGATGCGTATTGCAAAATCACGCAACATCACCTTTTTCATCATCGGCCACGTCACCAAAGAAGGTTCGCTTGCCGGTCCGAAAGTGTTAGAACATATTATGGACACCGTACTCTACTTTGAGGGACAGCAAGAGGATAACTACCGTTTGCTCCGCGCCGTAAAAAACAGATTCGGCTCGGCGCAAGAAGTGGGCGTATTCCAGATGACGGACGGCGGAATTCAAAGCGTTCGCGATTACTCCAATTTATTCTTATCCGAAACGCGCGGTATTTCCGCAGGTTCGGCGGTCACGCCCTCCGAAAGCGGAAACAGATGCATGAACGTAGAAATTCAAACGCTGATTGCCAAAACGGCGTTCGGCGCGCCGAGGCGAATGAGTTTGGGGGTCGATTACAATAAACTCGTAGTGCTTATCGCCGTCCTCGAAAAGCGTTGCGGTATCCCCTTTTTCAACGCGGACGTATACGTCAACGCGATGGGCGGTATAAAGCTCAACGAACCGTCCATTGACCTCGCCGTTTGCGCGGCGCTCGCCTCGTCGGCAAACGACGTACCCATTGATAAATACACCGCCCTCTTCGGCGAGGTAGGATTAACGGGCGAAATACGCCCCGTCCATTACGCCGAAAAACGGGTAAACGAATGTATCAAAGCGGGCTTTAAACGGGTGATTATCCCCGCAAAAAATAAAAAAGTCTGCGAAAAATACGCAGACCAAATCGAACTTATCCCCGTCCAATACGTCGGACAAATGCTAAAAGCGTTAAATCTTCGAACGCATAACGCCGAATAAATTTTCTACGCAATACGCCTCCAAAAGTTAGAAAACTTTTGGAGGCGTATCATTTTTGATTGATTTCTTAAAAGGCGCGGAAAAAGGCTTTCTCGCCCGATAACAATTCTTCGTCCAACACCCAAACGCCGTTTTTGCGGATAAGCCCAAATTCACATTCCTGCGCCACTTCAAACAAATCCACGCCGTCGTACCCCACGAACTTATCCGAAGTATCCGCCAAAATTTTTTGCGCCTCAGGCGTAAAACGGGAGGTCGTAATAAAAATCCCGCGACAATGCTGTTTTTTATCCTTCGCCTGACGGCAAACGCACGCGCCGATGAATTGTTGTAACAGCGTTTCGCCTACGACCCAATACTTTTCGTCCCCTTTATCGGGATTCCAATTTTTCGCTTGTATGTAGATGGTTTCTCTAAATCCAAGCCTGTCCGTCAACTCAATCTCCCCGTCGATTCCGCCGTCGTGCTCACCGCCCGTAATTTTCAACCCTTCCAATCTTCTTCCGTTTCTTCTCGCGTAGCGTTCTAATAAATACACCGAATAATATTCGAAATACGCTCCGCCAAGCTTACGTAAACGGGTCAAGAACGCCTCTTGCAACCTTTCCTCCGCCGTCTGTTCGCGAACGGGTTTTTGCGCGCTCACGCGTTCCGTTTTCTTGCTTTGCGGTTTTTTCTGCGTTTTTTGCTCCGCCTTAGCCGAGGGTTTCGTATCCGCCGTTTTTTCTTCCTCTTGCGCTTTCACCAACGGAACGGGCAACGGCGCAGGCACGGGCGCGGGAAGGGATTTTTGCAATACGGGTTTGACTTCTTTCAACAAAAAGCTCATATCCATAAGCGTACCCTTCGGCGAAATTTCTTGCGCCGTTTTTACTTCCGCTTTTTCTTCTTGCTTTTTTTCTTCCTCGATAGGAGCAACTTCTTTTAAACTCTTCTCCGTTTCTTCGGTTTCGCTTGTAACCGTTTTTTCCGTTACCGTTTTCTCTTTCTTCGCGCGCGATTTCACCGTCTTTTTAGGCTTATCCTCAGGAATAGGCTCGGGCGCGACTTCAGGCGTTATCGGCGCAACGGGCGCAATCGGCAAAACGGGCGCGGGAGGCAACGGTTGTACCACCTCTTCCGTTTGTTCTTGCGGTTGCTCTTCCATTTTCTTGGCTTTTGCCGTCTTTTTCGTCTTTTGGGGCTTTTCTTTTACGCCCTCTTCCGCCGTATCCTTCTTTTTCGTCCCTTTTGCGCGCGTCGCTTTTTTCGGTTTTTCCTCCCTTTCCACGAGCGTCGTTTCCGCTTTTAACGCGTACGTACCCCCGTCGAAAGTCACTTCGCCTTCCTTTTTCATCACGTCGAGCACCGACCCGATTCTCCCTCTCACGTCGTTGGGATTTTCGGTGTCCTCACCGCCGAACTTTTCAGCGTAAACCTTAGACGCCTCGTCGATAATTTCGTTACTTTTTTTATTGCCCGAACGCAAAATCTCCAAAATCAGTTTTTTTGCGCCGTCTTTCTTTTCGGCGCGCGTTACCGTCGTTTTCTTTTCCGTCATATATTTTCCCTTTGCGGTGTATACCGCTTTTATTTTTTAGGCTATGTCACAGAGGATGGTTGATTAACAAAAAATCTTTTTTTGTGTGTTTTTACGAGAAAAATACAAGAAAGACAAGTATTAGGCAAGGGCGCATACGTAACGGTATGTAACCGCGCCTAATACGAAGTATTTCGTAGGATTTTTGCGTTTTACGAGAAAAATACAAGAAAGACAAGTATTTTGTGAGCGCGCGTACTTGTCTTGTACGAAAGCGAGCAAAATACGAAGTATTTCGTAGGATTTTTCCGTAAAAAATCAACCAAGTGACGTGACAGAGCCTTTTATTACTTTCCGTCCTCTTGCATACGGATAAATTCCCCCAAATTTTCAAACTGCGTTTCCGTTTTTTCAAAAAGGTACGCCCTCAAAAGTCGCAAAGCGCGTTTTTTTCCGCCCGCCGTTTTGTCTTCGTCAAAATCAAGCCCCGCGCATTTTCGCAAACAATGATAGGTAGATATGCTTGCGCGTTCCCCTTTTTCGCAACGCTCCAAACTTCCAAACCTTCCGTCCGAAAAATCAAACCAAATCCTATCCCCCATCTCTCCGTCGCATTCTTCTAAATACCCCAAATCCATCGGGTATCCGCTTTCGCGCAAGGCAATCAAAAGAAAGGTAATCACCGCTTCCGCCGAATTCGATTCCTCCAAACAAAGCGATTTCAAACACTCGATACAAGCGATAAACAACCCCTCGTTCCGCTCGTTTTCTATCGCCAATACACGGCAAATTTCAGCGACGGCGCACGCGCCGTAATACCGCAAAACGTCCGTCCGTAAATCAAAAAAGCTCTCGTGTAAATACGCGCCCGTAACCGTATACCTGCCCCCTTTTTCCGCTAAAACGTATTCCGCAAAACAAAACGGTTGGGCAGAAAAGGCAAGACGCGCTTTGGGCTTTTTCACGCCGCGAATCCCCGCCGTTACGCATCCGAGCGTCGGGGAAAAGAGCGTAAGAAGTTTATCGTTATCCTTATAATCGATTGTCTGTAACACGATGCCTTCCGTCTTGACTTCCACTTGCTTTTTTCCTTATGCAAATTACTTTTTTCTCAACAAATCGTGGTAGAGCATATAATAACTCACGCTCCCCGTTTTTTCAAACAGTTTCCACGCCATTTTCGCCGCCTCGCTAGGCGGATTTTTATCGCGCATACCCTTCCCTCCGCAAATAGTTTGCGAAGACGGGAAAAAGATTATGCGCCTTTTCGTTTTTTCTTTCCGTCCGCCCGTCAATCGCGTACTTCTTCGTACCCGAACTCCCGCAACAGCGACGGTCTGTCCCGCCAATCCTCTTTGACTTTCACGTAGGTAGTTAAAAATACCTTTCCGCCGAGGAATTTTTCCATATCTTGCCGAGCAAAGGAGGAAACTTCCTTTATCGCTTTGCCCTGTTTGCCGATTAAAATGGCTTTATGATTCGCCCGCTCGCAAACGATATCCAAATTCACCTCGTACACGCCCCGTTCGTTTTTCGTAAATTCGTTGATGACGATGGCAATACCGTGTGGAATTTCCTTGTCGAATTTAAGGAGCACTTTTTCGCGCATAATTTCGGAAATCATAAACTTTTCGCTCTTATCCGAAACGATATCCTCTTCGAATACCTTGTCCCCTTCGGGCATTTGTTGTACGAGAAAGTCTTTCAACGCGCGTACGTTTTTGCCCTTTCGCGCCGATACGGGGAAGACGTCTAAATCCAACCCCGAATCTGCGAATTTCGCCATATCCAAAGGAATGTTTTCCTTGGGCATAATGTCGATTTTCGTATACGCAACCGCCATCGGGATTCCGAGTTCCTTATACTTTTTCATAAGCGTAAAGTCCTCGTCGCTAATCCCGTCGTGTCCGTCCACTACGTACAAAATATAATCGACGGACTTCGCGCTCGTTTCCGTCGTGCGCATCATCATATCGGTAAGCGCGTTCCTCGCCTTATAAATACCGGGGGTGTCCACGAACACGATTTGATAATCCGCCTCCGTCAAAACGCCTAAAATTCTGTCGCGCGTCGTTTGGGGTTTAGGGGAAACGATAGACACTTTTTCCCCTACCATTACGTTAATGAGCGTGCTTTTTCCTGCGTTCGCTCTGCCGATAACGGCTATATATCCGCTTTTCATTGGTTGCTCCTTTTTTTCTTAAATTTCGTTTGGTGGCTTGCCTCGACCCCTTCCTTTCTCTCAGGGTAACGGGCGAGATTATTCTCTCGTAATGCCAAGCTTTGTCAACACCTGCTCTTCTTGCGCGCGCATTTCCTTTTGCTCTTCGTCCGTGATATGGTCGTACCCCAAACAATGCATTACGCCGTGTACGAGCAAATAATGCAATTCCCGCTCGTACGAATGTCCGTACTCTTCCGCCTGTTCTTTGGCTCTATCCGTACAAATGGCAATCGAACCGACGAGCAAATTTCCCTCCTCGTCAATATCGAAAGGGTAATTTGCGCCCACGATTGCTTTCCCTTTAATATCGTTTAAGGTTGGATAACTCAACACGTCCGTCACCTTGTCGATACCGCGCGTTTGCGCGTTCAATTCACGAATTTCTTCCGCGGAAACGACCGCCATTTCCACCGCAAGGGGAATATCGCTTTTTATAAACTCCCCCAAAACTTTTTCCAGTTCCGCAAGGCGCGCGTCCGATAAATCGTTCCCGTCGGCGTAAATAAAAAACTTACTCATTGATTTTCCCCTTTCGTTCCGTTTTCCGTACGACGGTATTTGAGATTGGGATATTTAATGCGGTGATGATATACCCCCGTAAGCGCGTTGACGAGCGCAAGTCGTATTTTCGTCAAATCCGCCATCGTAATATCACATTCGGAAAACTGTTCCAAATCCATTCGCTCTTCGATAACGGCGCGAATCACCTTTTCCGCCTCTTCGGGCGTTCTCGCGTTCACCGCGCGCACCGCCGCCTCCGACGCGTCGCAAATCATAATAATCGCAGCCAATTTGCTTTGCGGTTTCGGTCCCATATACGAGAAATCTTCAATATTCAACTCCCCGTCCGTCATCTTCAACGCCTTTGCGTAGAAATACCGAATAGGCAAAGTTCCGTGATGCTCCACCGCAATATCCGCAAGGAAGGTGGGCAAATGGTGGTTGCGTATAAGCGTATATCCGTCTTTGGCGTGCGAACGGATAATATCGGCGGAAAGTTCAGGCGTCAGCTCGTCGTGTAAATTATACTCGCCCTGATTTTCGGTGAAATGCTCGGGATAATGCAATTTCCCAACGTCGTGATACAACGCCGCCGCGCGCGCGAAATCAACGTTTTCGCCAATCGCCGCCGCGCTCGCCTCGGCAAGTTGCGCAACCATCATCGAATGGTTATACGTTCCCGGCGCTTCCGCTTTGAGTTTTTGTAATATTTTCGCGTCCGAACTGATAAGTTCGCGCAATCTAAACACCGTCAAACGGTTGAAAATGCTCTCGAATATCGGTAATAAAGTCAGGAAAATAACGGTAGACATCACGCCCCCGAAAAGCCCGAAACCCATTTGCGTTAAAATCCCGTTCGTAGGCTCTACTACGATTTGCGAACCTGCGTTGACAAGCCCCGTCACCTCCAAAAGGAAGATAACGACGTCCATAGGAATAACGATAAGAATACCTATTCCCACGACGGAAAACCGCGTTCTTGCGCGACTTCCCAAAAACAACGCCATCAT
Source organism: Clostridiales bacterium (assembly GCA_015069285.1). GTDB lineage: Bacteria > Bacillota > Clostridia > Christensenellales > Borkfalkiaceae > Scatosoma. Next base: position 16,639 of record SVIX01000001.1, read on the forward strand.
ACCCGCCGTAAAGGCGATAATCAAAGAGGAATAACACTCTTTATTGCTTACCTCGGGTACGGCGAAGGTATCGATAACGAACACTAACAACGAGGCGATAACGTTCATAAAAATCGCCTCCCTTCTACCGATAAGCACGACGATAAGGAGCGCCACGAGCGCTACCGGTCTTGCGTAGATGGCAAGATTGTAACCTATTAAACAGGACAAAACCAAATGCACGTCCAATACCGTAAACAGCAACGCTATCATTTTACCGCTTACGAGCAACTCTTTATTTTCGAAAAGAAAATAAAAATAGGTAACGACAAAGAGCAATAGCGTACAAAATCCCGCGTATAAATAGTTCGCGCCCTCTTTTGCGAAATATTCCCCTAAATAAGAAAACTTATCGCCTATCAACAACGCTAACGCCAACAGGGCGTAAATGATAAAATGCAACAAAAACCAAAGCGAACTTTTTAGCGTATCCGCTTTCGTCCATTCTCTTCCTACCGTTTCTTTTTCCGTCATCTTACGTTATTCTCCTTGTTCTCCGCCGTCTGCGGATTTTTTGGATTTTTCCTCCTTGTTCGCGTCGCCTGCCTGTTCGTACGCGCGAATAATACGCATTACGAGCGGATGTCTTACCACGTCTTTGGCGGTCAAACGACAAACGCCTATTCCTTCCACGCCCTCTAAAATTTTGGTAGCGTGCACAAGCCCGCTCGGCTTTCCGTCTAAATCAATTTGCGTGACGTCCCCCGTCACCACCACTTTGCTACCCTCGCCCATACGAGTTAAAAACATTTTCATTTGTTCCTTCGTGGTGTTTTGCGCCTCGTCCAAAATGATAAACGCATTCGAAAGCGTCCTACCGCGCATATACGCCAAAGGCGCAACCTCGATAGCCCCGCGTTCCATCAATTTCCCGTACGATTCCAAACCCAACAATTCCTGTAAGGCGTCGTATAACGGACGAAGATAGGGGTCTACTTTCGTTTGCAAATCGCCGGGCAAAAACCCAAGTTTTTCCCCCGCCTCTACGGCAGGACGGGTAAGCACTATTTTTTCTACCTGCTTGCTTTTAAACGCCGATACCGCCATACACACGGCAAGATAGGTTTTTCCCGTTCCCGCAGGACCTACGCCGAATACTACCGTGTTCTTTTTTATCAAATCCACGTACGCTTTTTGTCCAACCGTTTTGCATTTGATTTGCTTTCCGCGGGCGGTAATCGCCACCGTGTCCGAAGACAACGCGTTTAATTCCTCTTCCCGTCCCTCTTTTGCAAGCTCTATGCAATAAGCGATTCTGCTCTCGTCTATCTCTTCGCTTTCTCCCGCTAATTTCACGAGCGCAGTAAGCGCTTTCGCGCCCACTTTTACGGCTTCCGCCTCGCCTTCTAAACGGATTTTCATTCCTTCCACGTAAGAAATTACGCCAAGTTCAGAGGATAAATACTCCAAATTCCCGTCAAACGTACCTAAAATACGAGCAAGCCTGTCCACCGATTTCGTATCGATTGTTTCCGTTATTTTACGTTCTTTTGCCAACCTTTCCTCCCGCCCGTTTTAAAAAACGGGCATTTCTTAAAAGTTTATGCTTTCGGTAACGGTATATTCGATACGCACCAAATATCCGTCCCCGTTTTTTTGCACCTGCGCGTCCGTAACGCTATCGTCCTCTTTAAGCGCAAGCGTTAAATACGCCTCGGCAAACGCGTTTTCCGCCGTCTGCGTAAAGTATTCGCCTTCGTACACGCACGCAATCTGCACGCGCGCGATAGGCGCGACGCGTATTTGCTCCTCGTCCTTTAAAAACCAACCGCCGACGAGCCTTTCGCCTGCCTCCACTTTATCGCCTTTCGCCTTTAAAGGCGTACCGCGCAAAGCGGTAATGGCAAGAATTTCACCCGTATAACGGGAAATGAAATCCCCTTCTTGCAGTTTTCGTTCCCCGTACTCGCCTATCCGCATTTCAACGCGCACGCGCAAGCCGTTTTTTTGCACCGAACAAAACTCAACGCCGTCGAGCGATAACAATTTAGAACAAATTAAATCCTCGTTTCCGCTTTTATATCTTGCAAACGGTTTCACGCCGTATTCGCTAAGCGTCATACGCGCCTCGCGCGCGTATATATCCGACCCGACGAAATCAATCCCGAAAATATACTCGTCCAAAGCGAGCGTACCGATAAAAAACAGGAACGCGCCGAGCAAAAAACCTACGCGCTTTTTTGCAAAATCCAAGCATTTCGTTATCCCCACCGCGCCGAGGTTTTCCGCCGTATAGGAGGCGTAGCCATTCTTATTATAGCACACGTTGGGATAAATTGCAAAAACTTTTTGCACGTCTTTTCGCGCAACGGTAAAAACCAGCCTATTTTTTTGGGGTTTTTTTACGTCGAACAAATCGATTTGCGCAAGACGGAGTTTTAAAAGCGCCCGTTCGGGCATAACCCCTTCAATCGCCATTTTTTGGCGCAAAGCAAATAACCGCATACGCTATCCCTCCCTTTTCGAGAGAAATTTCACCGAAAGAATACGCCCTGAAAGTTGTAAATCCCCGTCGCAGTATTTCTTTATCGCAAGTTCCGTTCCTTCTACTTCTACCCTTCCCGCGCCGTATAAAAGCACGATTTTTTGGGGAGAAAAATCCTCCACCGCTTTAAGACCTTGAAAATAACCTCCGCCGTTTATGGCTACGGTATACCGTCCAAGTCCCATTCCGTCCGCGTCTTTGAAAATTTCGTCGTATAATCGCATTTCCGTCCTCTCCACATACCTTCCCTACTTACTATATGTGAAAAAATGAACGGATATAACTTCAAGTCGGCTACTTACCGAGAATATGCACGAGTTCGTCTTTCACCTTATCGTGGTCGGGCGTTTTGCATACGATTGTCAACACGTCCCCACGGCGCAATACGGTATCGCCGTCGGGCAAAATCAACTCGTCGCCCCGTCTAATTTCCGTAACTCTCGCGCCGGACGGCCAAAGCACGTCGCGGATTTCCCGTTTTTCAGCAAGCGCGCCGTGCGTCAGCGTAAGCGTATATACTTCCCGAACGGCGTGTTCGTGTATTCCGCTTTCGTGTTCGTATACCTCCAAAAGTTCCTCGTAAATGCCGTCCGTTCGGAAAATATCCCCGATGATATACCCGATAGACACGGCAAGAATTACGGGCAACAACGGCGCGAAACTATCCGTAAACTCACAAATCATCACGATGGAAGTAAGAGGCGCTTTCACGATTGTCGTAAAATACGCCGACATACAAAGCATAATCATTAAATCCGCGTATTTCCCGTCCATACCCAACGCTATCCACACTTCGTTCAAAATCCCGCCAAGGCACGCACCCGTCGCGATAATCGGGATAAAAATACCGCACGGAATTCCCGAACCGACGTTGACGGAGGTAATGAAAAATTTTAATACGAGAATAATACACAACGACAACGCAAGGGAAAGCCCAAACACTTTTTCTACGCTCGCTTGCGTCGCGCCCCCGTTCGTACCAAGGGAATGGATAAGTCCGTGACCGCCACCCATAACGCCCGACGCCAACAAAGATACTACCCCGCCCAAAAGCACGGCGACGGCTATTCTTAACGCGTGATTGTATTTGGAATTTTTCAAGCGTATCCGTTTAAATTGACGGCGCATAAAAAAGCAGGTTTTGTAAAACGCCACGCCCAAAAGTCCGCACACGATTCCCGCCAAAGCCACGAATCCGTACGCGCTTATAGGCAATTCGTGTAAAGCGTACGACCCGAACGCCACCGTACTTTTCAACCCGAACGCGCTATAAATGACCGTACGGGTAAACATACCGAAAATGACGGAGGAAAAGGCGCAAATGAACACTTCGGGCGTAAAACGCTTATGCGCTTCTTCGAAAGCGAAAATTATACCCGTCAACGGCGCGTTCCCCGCCACCGCCAAACCCGTACACGCTCCGCCCGTAATTTGGTAACGCTTAATCATCTCGTTTCTATGCGAACAGGACGCCACGCCGTCGCCCACGCACGCGCCGATAAGCACGCTCGGACCTTCCGCGCCAATAGATAAACCCATAAAAATGCTCAATAAACAGGTGGCGAACATCGCCGTCGTATCACGAAACCAACGGAAACGCACGTAACCGCGCGTAGCGCCCTCCGCCTGCGGGATTCCGCAACCGCGAATGAGCGAGGAAATTTGCGTCGCAACGCCGATTAAAAACGCGCCGAGAAAAAGCACAAGGAAAAACAAAGGAATAAAAACGGGATTATTCCGCACGAACGCGTATGCGTTTTGCGAAAGTTCTTCGCCAAGATGCGCCAAGATATTAAAAAAACTAACGATTGCACCTGCGAAAACCCCCGTCACCGAACCGACGAGAATGAGTTGTACGGCGTTTCTGCCGTGGATATTAGCGTTTGTTTTTTTTATCTTTTTTTCTATCGTTTTTCTCATATTTTTTTTCCTGATTTTTAAGAAAATTGTCCGTTGTAAAGCGTTGCGTACGCGCCACCCTTTTGCAATAATTCGTTATGCTTGCCCTGTTCTACCACTTTACCGTTTTCCATCACCAAAATCATATCGGCGTGCATAACCGTCGAAAGCCTGTGCGCCACGATAAAAGTCGTTCTGCCCTCCATAAGCTTACCGAACGCTTCGGATATTTTCAACTCCGTCCGCGTATCGATAGAGGAGGTTGCCTCGTCCAGAATAAGCATAGGCGGTAAACGCAACATCACGCGCGTGATGCAAAGGAGCTGTTTTTGCCCTTCGGATAAATTTCCGCCCTCCTCCGAAAGGGGGGTATCGTACCCCTTTTCCATGCGTTGGATAAACCCGTGCGCGCGCGTCGCTTTGGAGGCTCGTATAATTTCCTCGTCCGTAGCCTGTTCGTTACCAAGACGCAAATTTTCCTTTACCGTACCGCTTTTTAGCCAAGTTTCCTGCAAAACCATACCGAAATTTTTTCGCAAGGAAGGTCTTGTTACCGTTCTTACGTCGTGACCGTCCACGCACACCGCGCCCCCGTCCACGTCGTAAAAACGCATCAATAGATTGATGAGCGTCGTTTTTCCGCTACCCGTTCTGCCCACTATCGCTACGCGCGTGCCTTTGGGCGCGTATACGCTTAAATCCTCTATCAGTTTGCGATTAGGCGCGTACGAAAAATACACGTTTTGCAAAGAAACTTCTCCGTTTACTTCGCCAAGTTCTCGTTTGCCTTTATCTAAAACTTCTTCCTCTTCGTCGATAAGCTCAAAAATCCGCGACGCGCAAGCAAACGCGCTTTTCAATTCGGTAATCACGCCCGAAATCTCGTTGAACGGTTTCGTGTATTGATTGGTATAGGACAAAAACTTCGTCAATCCGCCGACGGTGAATACCGCGCCGAACACCGTCACCCCTCTCGCTACGTCCAACGCGCCGATGAGCGCAACGACGGCGTATACCAAATTATTGATAACGCGCGTAGACGGATTGGTCAACGACGAATAGAAGGTAGCCTTCAAGGACGCCTTTTCCAGTCTTTTGTTTATCTCGTCGAACTTTTCCTGATTTTCGTCCTCGTGCGCAAACGCTTGCGTCGTTTTTAAACCTGAAATCGCCTCTTCGACGAACGCCGTTTGTTCCCCGCGCGTTCCCGTTTGTTCCACGAAAAATTTATGCGTATGCGTCGCCACGAACCGCGCGATAAAGATAGACAGCGGAGTAAGCACCACGACGGCAAGCCCTATTTTCGGATTGGTAAACAACATAAACGCAAGCGTGCCGAGTATGGTAACGACCCCCGTAAAAAATTGCGTAAAGCCCATAAGTAGACCGTCCGAAAATTGGTCGGCGTCCGCAATTACCCTGCTCACCGTATCGCCGTGCGGATGAGAATCGATATATTTTAAGGGCAATTTAGAAATTTTGGCAAACGCGTCCGCGCGCAAATCGCGTACCACTTGACAGGAAATCTTGTTGTTACAAAGCCCTGCCAACCATTGACAAAGCGCGGAAAGGAGAACGAACGCGCCCGTTTTAATAAACAATCCCTTTAATCCGTCAAAGTCCACTTTGCCCGCCTCTACGATACAATCGATGGCGTCCCCGAAGAATACGGGGATAAACAAGGTCGCCCCGACGCTCACAAGAGAAAACAGTATCGACCCGATAAGGGCAAACGGATATTTCCCTACGTATTGCAAAATCCGCGCAAGTACGCCTTTTTTCTTTGCTTTTTTCATACCGTTTCACCCCCTTCACCGTATTGTGAAAAGTAAATTTCACGGTACACTTCACAAGATTGCATAAGCTCTTCGTGCGTACCCGTACCCACGGCAACGCCGTCGTCGAGCACGATAATTTTATCGGCGTGCATCACCGACGAGGCGCGTTGCGAAACGATAAAGGTCGTCGTATTAAGCGTACGGATATTTTGCCGAAGCTCCGCGTCCGTAGCGTAATCGAGCGCCGAACTGCTGTCGTCCAAAATTAAAATTTCAGGGTTGCGCACGAGCGCGCGCGCAATCGTCAAACGCTGTTTTTGTCCGCCCGAAAAATTCTTTCCGCCCTGTTCGACGGGAATTTCCAATCCGCCCTTTTCCCGTACGAAGGAATCTGCCCGCGCAAGAACGAGCGCCTCCCAAAGCCGTTCGTCCGTCGCCTCGCTATCCCCCCAAAGCAGATTTTCTTTGAGCGTACCTTTAAAAAGCACCGCCTTTTGCGGAACGATAGCGATACGCTCTCTAAGCCAAGTTTGCAAACTTGCCGTTTGCACGCTTTGCCCGTCGATATAAACGCCCCCCTCGCTTGCGTTGTAGAAATGCGGAAGTAAATTGACGAGCGTCGTTTTTCCGCTACCCGTTCCGCCGATAACGCCTATCGTTTGTCCGCGCTCCGCCGTAAAGGATATTCCTTTTAAGGCAGGCTCAGCGCCCTCTAAGTATTGCATACCCACGCCGTCGAATAGGATAAACGGGGCGTCTGCTTTTTTCACCGCGCCGTCTACCGTTTGCAAAGAAGGCGTCGTTTGCAAAACGGCGGAAACTCTCCCACCGCACGCCGCCGCCTTGGTCACCGTCACGATAAGATTGGCAAGCTTGATAAGTTCGATTAAAATTTGTCCCATTAAATTGTATAACGCAATCACGTTCCCTTGCGAAAGCGTTCCGCCGTCCACGCGAATCGCGCCCGTCCAAAGCAAAACGATAATGGCAAAATTGACCAAAGCGTAGGTGAGCGGATTTGTAATCGAGGCAATCGCGCCGACGAATTTTCTGCCCTTAGTCAATTCCTCGTTCCGCTTAGTAAAAAGCTTTTCCTCCCGCTCCTCACCGCAAAACGCCCGAATCACCCGTACCCCCGTCAAATTTTCACGGGTGGACAGCACGACTTTATCCAACTTTTCCTGCGTTTTTTTATACAACGGCATACACGCAAACATAACGGCGTATACGACGATAGCCAAAAGCACGATGGCAATCGCAAAAATCCCGAACGAGTTCGGGTCGATAATACACGCCGTAATCATTGCTCCGAAAACGATAAACGGCGAACGCAAAAACAAGCGTAACGCCAAGTTTATCCCCGATTGTAATTTATCAATATCGCTCGTCATACGCGTCAACATCGTCGAATACCCGAGCGTATCTAAATCCTTATACGAAAGGGATTGTATTTTTCTAAATAAATCCCGTCGTAAATCGGCGGAAACGCCCGTCGCCGCGCGCGCCGCGAAATATTGCGCAATTACGGAAAATAAAAATCCAAACACGCCGAATAACGCGAGAACGCCACACATTCCCACGATATACCCCAAATCGGCGTTGGGATACCCGCCGTCTACGTTTGCGCCCAACCCTCTATCGACGATTAATCCCACGATAAAAGGCACTAAAAGCTCAAAGGTAGCCTCTAAAAGTTTGAACAGCGGACCGAACAAACTTTGCCATTTATAATTTTTAAAATAGGCAAAAATGGTTTTCATAACGCCTTTATTATACCATTATTCCCCAAGAAACGCAACAATTTTTACTTCCTTATAATAAAAAAGCGTTGACGGGGCGTCAACGCTTTTTTATTCATTTCTATTGTTTTTCGCAGAAAACTCTTTTTTTACATCTGCGTACACTATCATACACACAACAATCGTTAAAAACGGAAATATTCCTGATAAAATACAAGTTATCACATCATAAGAATTCCTTCTAAAAAAATTCCATTGATTTACAAAAAATAAAAATCCTGCAACAAACAAAAACTCCAACACTTTTGCTTGTATGCTAAACTTTTTTTCAATCTTTTGTGTTAAAAAATTTTTCGCTATGTAATATAAACTTATTCCAACTAAAATCATACAAATCACCCCAAGAATTTCATACAAATAATCTCGCTCTCTTTCTATATTGCTAACAAATAAGTTCTTATATATTTCAGTTATTATCGCAAACGAAACCACTATTTGAATAATCCCAAACGCACTTAAAATAAATCGCACCCACAAAAAACGTTTATCCATAAAACAACCTCTATTTTATTATAATTCACTTTTTATGGATAGTCAAGCTTTTTGTAAGTTCATTTTTTATGAATATCGTAAAAAAATTTATAAAAATTTATATAATATGAATTATGAAGATTTTTGGCGAACGGATAAAATTGATATTAAAGGAATCGGGAAAAACGCAAAAAGGGTTAGCAAACGCTTTAAACGTGCAACCGACTACTTTATGCGAGTGGTTAAACGGCCATAACGAACCGCCCATGCAAGCAATCGTAGATATTGCGGTATATTTAGACGTTTCCACCGATTACTTGCTTGGACTAAAAGATTACGAATAAACGAAAAAGCGTTGATTTATACAATACGCCCCGAAAGTAAAATTACTTTCGGGGCGTATGCTATTCTTTGCCTATTTAATATTCTTTTATCCCTAAAAAATAATCCGCAGAAACGTTAAACGCAATCGCCATCGTTTTTAGACTATCGTAACCGGGCTTTGCTTTCCCTTTTAACCATTCGCTTACTTGACTTTGCTTTGCGCCTATTATCTTCGCAAAAGCCACCTGAGTTAAATTATTTTCCGTCAAAAAATCTTTTAAGATTACGCTAAAATTATTTTCCATATTATAATTATATAGAAATTTCTATATTTTTACTTGACATATAGAAAATTCTATACTATAATATGTATACTTAAATGCATTATTTACACAAAGGAGAAAACAAAATGAAAAAAACGGTTAAAAGAAGTTTATCGTTGTTACTTTCTTGTTGTTGCCTGTTCATCACGGCTTGCGGGGAAGAAACAAATAGCTCCAGTAATAGCAGTTCGTCCGTTACCTGTCCACATACTTATGCGAGCGTCACCACAAAGCAGGCAACCTGCAAAGAAACAGGCATAAGAACGCATACGTGTACCATTTGTGGCAACACTTATTTAGAAGATATTGCAAAACTCACAACCCATTCTTATACAAGTGAAATTACAAAAGCCTCTACTTGTAACGAAACGGGGATTAAAACGTATACTTGTGACGTTTGCGGTGATTACTATACGGAAGAAATTGCCCAACGCCCTGCGCACTCTTATACAAGCGAAGTAACAAAAGAAGCTACTTGTACGGAAAAAGGAATCACAACGTATACCTGTAAATATTGCGAGGACACTTACACGGAGGAAATTGCCAAATCCTCAACGCACTCTTATTCAAGCACAATTACAAGAGAAGCTACTTGCACGGAAACGGGTATAAAAACGCATACTTGTAGCCTTTGCGGAGATTCCTATCAAGAGAATTTTTCGTTCGCCGAATTACCCGCAACCGACATTTTTGAAAACTCGAAAAATTCTATCGGTGAAATTATCACGTACGATAAAAGCGGTGGCGAACTCGCGCTTGGCACAGGTTTCACGTATAGCGCGGACGGAAAAATTCTCACGAACTATCACGTAATTGAAGACGCGTATTCCGCAAAAATAACCATCAACGGACAATCTTATACCGTACAATCCGTTTTAGCTTATGATAAAACGATAGATTTAGCGGTATTAAAAATTAATGCAACGGGCTTACCCGTATTAAAAATTTGCACAAAAATACACCCTGTTGGAAAGGCAATATACGCTTTCGGCAGTTCTAAGGGATTAACGGCAACTTTCTCTCAAGGTATTATCACATACGCGGACAGAGAAATGGACGGAGTCCATTACGTTCAACACGACGCCGCGATTTCAAGTGGCAATTCTGGCGGTCCGTTAATCAATCAATACGGTGAAATAATCGGTATCAATACGATGACGATAAGGGACTCGCAAAATTTAAATTTTGCAATTTCCGTTACGGAATTATCCAACCTTAATTACGGAACGCCTCTTACGCTTGCTGAACTCTACGATAAAGAAAACCCTGAAGTCGACGTATTTTCAAAATTAAAAAATTATATTATCCAAAAAGGAAAATATGACTCTGAGGATAATGATTATACGTTAGAGCTTGGCTATACGTATTCTTCGGATTATACTTCTAAATACAGTAGGTCTATTAGCTACGACGTTGCCGACAATGAAATTTCTTTGATGCTCTTCCTTTCCTCCGATTCATTAAGCGCATTAACGTCTATATACATCGACGAGATAGACGGCGTTTATTCTTGGGGATATCTAGATTCTTATGATGATCTTATGTTAGGAACAGTAAACGGAAGCACCTTTACTTCCAATCATTTATTGGGATACAGCTACAACAATATAACTTCCTCCTCAACAAGAACAGCTGTTAGAGAGTTAGCTTCCACTATGGTTCAACTCTCCCTCCTTTATATGAATACAGATTTTTCTGCAATTGGAATCACCGCAAAAGATTTAGGATTCGTCTATTTTTGATAAAGTATCGTTTTATACGTAAAGTATAATTCCTTCCCCTTAACGTAAAAGGACTTCGAAAAAATTCGAAGTCCTTTTACGTTAGAAAACTACTTTATTTCCTCATTCTTGATGCGGTAATAAACATTCGTAAAGTTCTTTATAAGCACGAATTTGCAACAACCGTTTCCCTTCTTCCGTCGTATCCAACCGTTCGTTGGCGCGACGGATTCTAAACGCGTTTATCCATCTGTTGGTAACGAAAATAAACGCTACGAAGAACAGGAAAAACGCTACTCCGAAAGCAATCGTCGGCGTAATATACTCACCGCCGAGCGTGGTAAAATTTTTCAAGCCAACGATAAGCGTAACAATCAAAAGCGCAATCGTCGGGATTGCTACCGCGCAAAATACGGCGGTCGTTTTCTTCAATCTTACGGAAAGTAACGCTCTGCGTTTTTCTTGTTTTTCCTCAAATTCCGCGCAAAGGGGTGTTTCTTCCTCCTCCAATTCCTTGATACGGCGTTGGAAGGTTTGGGCGTAATCGCGCTTAATTCTATCCACCGCGCGAATTCCTAAGTCGTATTCCAAGTTCTCTATACCCTCGTCGGCATATTCTTCTATCAACGCGTCGGGATTTGCAAAATCGGCGGTTTTTGCGCGCCAATACCCAACGCAAGCGTCCGTCGCCTCTTCGTCTAAACCTAAAGCCCGCTCGAACTTCAACTCCGCCGCCTTAAACGAACCCGACGCCAACAAAGCGTCGCCCTCTTGACAAACCTGCGCGTATTCGGCTTTGCGTTTTTCCTCCTCCTCTTCGCGTTTACGAATAAGTTTCACCGCCTCTTCAGGAGACAGCCCCGCAAGCTCCTCGTCGTCCTCGTCGCTATCGAACACGGGATATTCAAAAGCGATTTCTTCGCCTTCTTCGTATTCGCCGTCCTCGCCCTCTTGCAAGGACGCGTCCGTTACGTCCACGTACCCGTCTTTGGTTTTCTTCAAGCGTATTCCTCTGCCGTATTCGTCGTCAACCATTCTTTCTTCCATTTTCTTTTTTCTCCGTAATTTTATTTAGGGGCAAACGGTACGCGTCGTTATCGCGTAAAATTCGCCTTTATATCTGCTCTTTGCCCAATCGCAAAGTTCTTTACTTTCAAACACCGCAAACGCGCAACTTCCCGACCCCGTCATACCCGCGCCGAGCGGAGAAAAGGACTGCGCCTCGGCAACCGCTTTTTCCACGTCGGGATTAAGGTGCAACGCAGGTACGTATAAATCGTTCGTCAAATACCTGCCTATCTCGTTTTTGCGATTTTCGAGTAACGCGCGAATACAATTTTCCGTATAGCTTTCGCGCCATTGTAGCGTTTGGGGAAGTTCGTCGTATTTTTGATAACACGCGCCCGAAGGCACGAAGGAGGAAGGACAAATCAACAAAAGATATAACCTTTCCGTAATAGGTAAGGGCGTCACCTTATCCCCTTTGCCCTGCATACGCGCAAATCCGCCTTGGAACATATACCAAGTATCGCTACCGAGCGAATCGGCAAGCTCTTTTATCGCGGAAAAATCGGTAATACCGTACAATTTCGCCATACCGCGAAGTACGCCTGCGCTATCCGCCGACGAACCGCCAAGTCCCGCGCCGATAGGGATATTTTTATGTACGGTTATATCCACGCCGTTGACGCCGAACTTTTCCGAAAACGCCTCGGCGGTTTTGAGCGCGTTATTCTTTTCGGGGGGAATATTTTCGCTACCCATACCCTTCATCTGAATAGACGAACGCTTGTCCTTGCGTTTTTTCAAGGATACGCAATCGTATAAATCAATACTCGCCACAAGCGAATCCAAAAGATGGTACCCGTTTTCAACGCCTTGTATTTCCAAGGTTAAATTGATTTTTGCATACGCTTTAATTTTTACCGAATTCATAAAAGTTTATTCCGCAAAAGTAGTCAACGCGACGGGGAACACCCCCGTCGCGCGGTTTGTTCTATACCATTGTAACATATTTTCCACAAAAAAACAATACATTCGTGAAGATTTTTTTGTGAAAATTACTTAATTTGCCGATAAACGAAAATTCGCTCCCCCTCTTTTACGGGAAAATTCAAATCGGGATTGCTTTGTTGCAACTCTTCGGGCATACGGGAAAGCCGTTTCGCCACCTGCCATAAATCCTCCCCCGCGCGCGGTAAGAATATCGAAATCGCCGCGTCGTTTTCTTGTACTTTTTCCCCTTCCGCGACGCTTGCCACGTATTCCCAATCCGCGCGGGCGTACGCTTTTAAACTGATTTTTACGTTCGCCTCGGCGTCCGTTTCTCCGTCTTTCTTGCGACGGATATTCAAAGCGCAAACGCTACAATCCAATTCCACCTCGTCGCCGTCCGCCTCAATCGGGAAAACGAACGGCAAGGAAAGCGTAGTCGCTTTATAGCCGTTTTCGCCCTTCAACAACACCTCCGCAGTCAAAACGCCTTCCGCCTCAAACCCGCGCTCCGTTTTTTTGCAAACCGCTTCCGCGCGGGGCATCACCGCCGCCGCCAACGCATACGCGCCCTCTACCGCGGGGAAAAGCACCGCCTTGCCCTCTACCCGTTCCACGCACCGCGTTTGGCTCGTCAAATACCTGCCCCCGTCCTTTTGCTTTTCAAGGCGCAACTCAGCGCAAGGCGAAAACGCGTCTTCGCATACCGTAATTTCTTCTTTCGAGGCAAGAAAACAATCGACGGAAAGCGCGTAGGTAAACAAAACTTTGCACTTGCCTTTCTCCTCGTCGACATTGGAGGAAAGCATTGCCGATTTAACGACGACCCGCGCCCCCGTCGTTACCTTCCCGAACGCGTCTTCGCACGGAATTTGTACGCGGAAGGGAATTAAGCGTTCGTACGAACAAACGCTCTCGTCCGTTTTTAATACCAAAACCCCTAAACTAAGTTCCCCTTCCACTTCCACTTGCCCGCCGAGCGCTCTGCAAGCGGTTACGAGCGCCTTTTCGCTATGCAATAAAATATCCCCCGTAGCGTCGGCGTCAAACTCGTCCTCGCCTTCCACTTCGCCGGATACGCAAACCGTTTTACAAAGGGTAATGGGTTGCATTTTCACGGCAAGCCCCTCACCGCCCACGAAGTATTCGAATTGCTTTCCGCCGTATACGCAAATATCCGCCCCTACGACGACGGAAAGGTACAAGCCCGAGCCCTCGCGCCGATGCGTTACGTTTTCCACCGTCAACAAGGTCTTCGCAAAACAAGCGGGGGAAACGGACGCGCCCTCGGCTTTATGGTAAAATTCCGCACCGCGCTCTATGCGACAAATTTTACCGTTCCCGTCCTCGTAAACGATGCAAAGCAATACCTGCCCCCCGTAACGCACTTCGCCGTCCACGCAAGCGCTTTCTTTGGTCACGGCGCTTGCCTGCACCGCCAAAATACTGCCGATTTCACTACCCGAAAGCCGACATTCCACGATAGATTGACTTTTTAAATTACAAATTTCGCCCGTATAGCGGTACGTTTCATATTGCGGTTTGATAGACATAAAAATCCTCCTGTTGCGTTTTTTACCGTCGCTTTATCGTATGCAATAAGGCGGATAAATAGAACGGAACAATCCGCATTTTTGGAAATTTTTGCCGTTATCGGCATAAAAAAAGAAATTTTGGGGCATACTGTTTTTATGATTAAACCGACTAAAAAAATTGCAGACGTTAAACAAATGGTAAAAAACTGTTCGGCGCAACGGGTTGCCGTTCGTGTGAATTTAGGCAGGAACAAAAGCGTAAGTTATTCGGGCGTACTTTCGGGCGTTTACCCCGCCCTCTTCACCGTCAAACCCGACGACGAAGATTTCTTAGGAAAAACGGCGTATTCCTATTCGGACGTCTTATGCGGGAACGTCAAAATCAAACGCTTATAAAACGAAAAATCGCCCTCCGCTCTTTTTGCCGAGCGAGGGGCGATAAATTTTTACCGACTTTATTTCCGTTTTTGCCACTCTGCCTTGCTATTATTCCATTTTCGCAATTTCCTTTTTAAGCCTTAAAATAATTTTCTTTTCCAACCTCGATATGTAGCTTTGCGAAATGCCGAGCAAGTCCGCAACGTCCTTTTGCGTCATTTCGTCGCCACCGCCCAAACCGAACCGCAAAAACATAATTTTCCGTTCCCGTTCGTTTAATTTTTTCAACGCCTCTTTGAGTTGTTCTTTTTCCGCGCTCGACTCAATTTCCCCGTACACGCTATCCGCCGAAGTCCCTAAAATATCGGAAAGCAACAATTCGTTCCCCTCAAAATCGGTATTGAGCGGTTCGTCAAAGGACACCTCGCTTTTCAGTCTTGCCGTACGGCGCAAGTACATTAAAATTTCGTTTTCAATACAGCGCGACGCGTAAGTGGCGAGTTTAATATTTTTATCCGTTTTGAAAGAATTGATTGCTTTGATAAGCCCAATCGTTCCGATAGAAATTAAATCGTCGTTATCCACGCCCGTATTGTCGAATTTTTTAGCGATGTAAACGACGAGCCGTAAATTGCGTTGAATGAGTTCCGCTTTTGCTTTTTCCCGTTCCGCGTCCTCGCCTTCCGCCATCAATTTTAAATGCCTGCCCTCCTCCTCGGGCGAGAGCGGTAAAGGTAGCGCCTCGCCATCTCCGCATACGTAATCAACGGTATTTTTTGCTTCGGTAAAATTGATTTTTTGTAAAAAAATTCGCAGTACTTCCAAGAATTTCACCTTCTTCACCTCTTTTTTTTCGTTGTTTCTCCATTTTCCTCTAACGCGCGGGAATGGAGAAGTAATGGATACCCTCTTGATAACATATTCGCCGAAAGCGCAAAATATGCGCCTTTTAAGCGTATCGTTTTTTGCCCGTCTTTTATTTGCAAATCTCCTTGAAAAATGCGCATTTTTTTCTCTCCCGCAAGCGTCGTTACGGCAATTTCCTCTCCGCGCGTATCCAACCATTCGCCTTCAAAAAGTTCGAATGCAATTTCAGGGGATAAAAAATGTACCCCGTTCCCTTTATAGCTTGCAAAATTCCCGCTATCGTAAAACCCGAAAAGGCGCAAGCGTTTTTGTTTATAAACGATTTCACAATCGTAAACGAAATTTTCCACCGCTCGTTTTTGATAAACCGCTTTCACAAAACGCGCGCCTAAAAAAAACAAAACGCAAAAGCCGAGCAAAAGATACGCTCCGCTTGCGTTTAACGCCGTCAACGCACCGCCGAAAGCAAAGGAAAAGGCGAAAAAACAGGCAACCGTTTGCAAGAATTTGCGTTTTTTTAGGCAAGGCACAGCCAAAAAACAAAGCAAAAACGCAACGCAGGTTTTCAAAAAAAGGGCGACGAGTTCAGGCAAAAACAATAGCGGAAATATTACGGCGAACACTCCGCCGACGGTAGCGGAAACAGCGATTTTTCGCCACTTTATCGGCAACCTCGACGCTTTTAGCGCAAGGTATAAAAGCGTACCGTCCAGAAAAAAATTTTCTAAAAAAGCGTATTCGACGTAAACGGTCATAAAATCCCCCAATCCTTTTCCACAAAAGGGATTGAGGGTATTATAGCATATTTTTGATAAAATAAAAAAAACGCCTTTTGCAAAAAAAGCGTTTTTATTGTCGAAATAATTTATTACTCAAGCGCTTGAATAAGCGTAGGTAAGAGCGGTTCGAATTTTACGCCGTACCAATGCGTTTGGTCGTTTTGGGTAAATTGAATACAACGCACCGTATAATCGGCGGCGATTTTCGACGCCTCGAACAAAGTTTTGCCCCTAAAAAGCGCGCCTGTAAACGCCGAGGCGTATACGTCGCCCGTACCGTGGCAACCTTTTGCTATGCGCGTATGCTCGTAATAGGATATTTTGCCCTTTTCGTATACCGCCACGCCCGTCTTATCGGGAGCGTACCCCACGCCCGTCAAAACTATCGTCGCACAGCCTAATTTGCTCAATTCGTTAAGTAGCGTTTTTATATAGGTTTCGTCGTAGTTTTCTCTATACTCCACGCCTGAAAGGAAACAAGCCTCGCTAATATTGGGGAGCAAAATATCCGCGGACGGGCAAAGCGTTTTCATCGCCTCCACGTACGCTTCGTCGAAAATGGGATAGAGTTTACCGTTATCCGCAAAGGCGGGGTCTACGATTTTTACGGCGTTCAGTTTGCCTAAGGTATCTAAAATTTCTTTGACGAACGCCACCTGTTTGACGCTACCCAAATACCCCGTATAAATGCCGTCGAATTGGATATTTTCATTCTTCCAATGCTTGCAAATTTGGGGTATATCGTCCGTCAAATCGCGGAAAGTAAAACCGCTAAATCCTGCCGTATGCGTGGATAATACCGCTGACGGCAACACGCAAGTTTCGTGTCCGCAAGCCGATAAAATGGGCAACGCCACGGTCAGCGAGCATTGTCCCACGCAGGAAATATCCTGTATCGTTAATAATTTTTTATAGTCCATAAGTATTGCCTCCTTGCTCCGTTTTCTATAAGGCGTTAAAACGCGTATTTGTAATATTCGATTTTTCCGTCCGCGTAAACTTCGATAACGTCAAACCGCGCGTTGGGTTCTTCCCCCGTTTTCGCGCCGTAATAACGGGCGAGCTGATAATAGCGTTTTTGTTTCTCCGCGCCCACCGCTTCTTTGGGCGCGCCGTATTTATCGTCCGTACGCGTTTTCACTTCGATAAAAGCAATTTCGTCACCGTCCATAGCAACGATATCCGCCTCTCCGAAAGGGGTACGGTAATTGGTCTGCAAAATTTTATAGCCCTGTTTTTTTAAATAGCTCAAAGCTAACCGCTCGCCCTTTTTGCCTAAAACTTTTTTGTGAACGTCCTGCGGTGAATTGCGCATAACCCGTGCTCCTTAATGCCGTTAATATGTTCCGCCGTACCGTAGCCTTTATTTTTTTCGAAAGCGTACTGCGGATACGTTTTTGCGTACTCGTCCATCAACGCGTCACGGTGCACTTTTGCTATGATGCTCGCCGAGGCTATCGAATAGGAAAGCGCGTCGCCGTGGACTACGCTTTTTTGCGGAAAGGGAATATCTATCGTCATATTCCCGTCCGTTAAAACGGTATCGGGAGAAAGGGATAGCTCTTCTACCGCGCGTTTCATTCCGAGTTTGGTCGCCTCTAAAATATTAATTTCGTCAATTACTTTTTCGCTAATTTCGACGATACGATAACAAATTGCCGTTTGTTTGATTTTTTCGGCGAGTTCTTCCCGTTTTTTAGCGGAAAGTTTTTTACTGTCGTCCACGCCCACGATAATTTTATCTTCGTCCAACGGCATAATTACCGCCGCGCAAACGACGGGACCGGCAAGCGGGCCTCTGCCTACTTCGTCCACGCCCGCAATATACGTTTTGCCTTGCGCTTGTAACGCGCGTTCGTATTGCAATTTCTCTTCTGCATTCCAAATTTTCTTCATTTTTATATTACCAAGTAAAGTCTTCGTATTCTTTGGGATTTTCCAAGGTAATTTTACCTAATCTACCCTTTCTGAAATCGTCGATAAGCGCTTTTGCGCCACGCTCGTAATCAAATTCACCGCCACGCAAAATAAACCCTCTGCGCTTGCAAACCGTTTCGTACATAGGAAGTTTTTCTTCAAAATCGGTGATACCGTAGCGTTCGGTTAAGCTTTGCGGATATTTTTCGGCAAGCTCGCCCAAAAGTTCCAACGCAATATCGTCCATATCCAAAATATCGTCGTTGATACTGCCGATATAGGCAAGATGTCGGGCGTGATATTGATTTTCAAAGGAGGGTGGCATCGTACCCGGCGTATCCAATAAATCGAACGCTCCGCATTTAAGCCAACGCACGTCGCGCGTTACGCCTGCTTTATCCCCCGTTTTTGCGCGTTTTTGTCCGCTGATTAAATTGACGAGCGTACTTTTCCCCGTGTTGGGAATACCTGCTACCATAAACCGAAAAACACGGTTTACGCCTTTGGCTTGCGCGCGCGCGCGTTTTTCGTCCGTGATTTGAATGAGTTTTTGTAAAATGATTTTTTTCGCGGACGGATTGGTGCAATCGCATTTTACGCAATATTTACCCTTTTCGGTAAACAATTTGATAAAACCGTCCGTCTTGGCGGAATCGGCGAGGTCTGCTTTATTTAAAAGGTACAAAACGGGTTTTTCGCCGAAAATTTTCTTGAAATTTTTATTGACGGTCGCCATTGGCGCGCGCGCGTCTAATACGCATACGATACCGTCGCATAAATCGCGTTTTTCTTCCATATCGCGCATCGCGCGCGTCATGTGCCCGGGAAACCATTGTATATTTTTCATTTCTTCACCTTAAAAGATCAGGACGGCGTTTTTTTGTGAGCTCAAGCGATTGCTCCCTGCGCCATTTGTCGATTTTGCCGTGGTCACCGCTACGCAATACCTCGGGAACGGGAATTCCCTTGTATTCTTGCGGACGGGTGTACTGTGGATACTCTAATAAATTGTCGGAAAAACTCTCGTCCACGAGCGACGACGGACTGATAACGCCGTCCACGTATCGGGATACGCAATCGGCTACCACCATCGCGGGAAGTTCACCGCCCGTTAAAACGTAATCGCCGATAGATATTTCTTCGTCTATGAATAAATCGATTGCGCGTTGGTCTACCCCTTCGTAATGCCCGCAAAGTAAAATTAAATGTTCGTATTCCAAAAGCTGAAATACCTTTTGCTGACGAAAGGTTTCCCCTTTGGGGGACATATAAATTCTGCGCGCTTTGTGGTCGGGGTCGATTGCCTCGATAGCGCTACCAATCGGTTGGGGCATCATCACCATACCCGCACCGCCACCGAAAGGATAATCGTCGCATTTTAAATGTTTATCCTCCGTGTAATCGCGTAAATTGACGATATTGATTTGAATTTTGCCTTGGTTTTGCGCTCTTCCCAAAATACTGCCTTGTACGGCTGAAAACATTTCGGGGAAAAGGGTTAAAATGTCTATCCTCATAGTTTATCCTTAAAAGAGGGTATGAACGTGTTCAACTCGTACATGCCCTCTCGGTTTTATAAAATTGCGTCCACGAATTCCTTGCTGTCGAAAAATTCTAAATCTTCCATTTTTTCGCCTACGCCAGCGAAAAGCACGGGCAAGGAAAGTTCGGACGATAACGAGAAAACGAACCCGCCTTTTGCCGTACCGTCCAATTTCGTCAGCACGATACCGTCAAGTTCTACAGCCTCGTCGAAAACGCGGGCTTGATTGACGGCGTTTTGCCCCGTCGTGGCGTCAAGCACCAACAGTTTCAAAAAATCGGCGTCGGGATATTCGCGACGAACGACTCTGTCCATTTTACGAAGCTCGTTCATTAGATTGTCTTTATTATGCAACCGTCCCGCCGTATCGATAATGACGACGTCCGTCTTTTTGGCTTTCGCCGAAGATACGGCGTCAAAGATAACAGCCGACGGGTCGCTCCCCTCTTCGTGTTTCACGATTCTTACCTTGGCGCGTTCAGCCCAAACGGTGAGTTGTTCGCTTGCCGCCGCGCGGAAAGTATCCGCCGCCGCAACGGTAACCGTTTTGCGTTTGGATAAAAAGTAGTTGGCGAGTTTGCCTACCGTCGTCGTTTTGCCTACGCCGTTTACCCCTACGAGCATAATCACGCAAGGATACGAAGGCGGTTCGACTTCGCTTTCTTCCAGCATATCGGTAAGAACCTTTTTTAATAAAGAAATAACGTAGTTTTCGTCTTTAAGTTTTTCGGCAATCGCCTGTTGCTTGACGCGGGAAACGACTTCCTCCGCCGTAGACACCGAAACGTCCGCGGAAATGAGAATTTCCTCTAATTCGTCGTAAAATTCGTTGCCGAGTTTATTTTTAGAAAAGAGTACGCGCAATTTTTCCGAAAGTCCTGCTTTCGTCTTTTTTAACGCGCCGAAAAGTTTTGAAAATATACCCATGGTTTGTTCCTTATAGATTGTGGAAAAATTATAATAACGTACTTCGTACAAAAACGCTTGCGCGTTGGTTGCGCAACCTACGGTTGCTTGTCGGAAGGCTTTGTTTTTGCGAGGGCTCTGCCCTCAACCTCCCGCAAGGGGATAACTTCTCGCGCAAGGCAAGGTGAACCTTGCGCTCGGTCACCGTTCGCGCTTACTTATGCGCTCACTCATCTCGCCCCTACAAAGCATTATCAATGCTTTGCTTTACGGGTAGCTCGTCCTCAACCTTTTGACTTGGGTTTCCGCGCGCCGACACGGTCGGCAAGAACGCTTGCGCGTTGGTTGCGCAACCTACGGTTGCTTGTCGGAAGGCTTTGTTTTTGCGAGGGCTCTTCTCACGCAAGGCAAGGTGAACCTTGCGCTCGGTCACCGTTCGCGCGAGGCTTATGCGCTCACTCATCTCGCCCCTACAAAGCATTATCAATGCTTTGCTTTACGGGTAGCTCGTCCTCAACCTTTTGTTTTGGGTTTCCGCACGCCGTAAAATGCGGAGATGCGAGCAGTTCAAGGCGTTGCGAAGGAGCTTACAGATAGTAAGTGACTGAGCAACAACGATGAAATGCGACGCATATACGCGTTTTACATTAAGCGGTTTACATTGGCATTTTAGTCTACCGCGCCCGGTCCTAACTTACTCTCTACCTCCGCCAATTTGACGGATACGATTTTGGATACGCCCTTTTCTTGCATCGTTACGCCGAATAAGCTGTCTGCTTGGTTCATCGTCGGCTTTCTGTGCGTGATGACGATAAATTGCGTTTCTTCCGCAAACCGCTTTAAATAGGACGCGAATCTATCCACGTTGGCGTCGTCGAGCGCCGCTTCGATTTCGTCCAAAATACAGAAGGGCATCGGATGCGATTTCAAAATAGCGAATAATATGGCGATTGCCGTAAGCGCGCGTTCACCGCCCGAAAGCAAGGAAATTTTCGTAAGCTTTTTGCCCGGAGGACACGCCACGATTTCAATACCTGCGTTGAGCGGGTCTTCGCCTTCTTCGTAATTGATTTGTAATTCCGCTTTACCGCCACCAAAAAGTTCTTTAAAGGTGATTTTAAAGTTTTCGTTAATTTGCTCGAAACCTGCGTTGAAAAGGCGCAACATTTCGCCTCGGATTTCCTCCAACACCTGTTGTAAATCGTCAATGCCTTTTTGTAAATCGTCGCGTTGAACGAGCATTTCGTCACAATGTTCTTTTTCGAACTCGTATTCTTCCACGGCGTTGGGATTTACAGCGCCGAGCATCGTAATTTTACGCTTTAACGCCGATATCGTTTGCGCGCTTTCCTCTACGTTAAAGTTTTCCGCGCGGTATTGCAAACAGCCTTCGTAGTCCAAACCGTACGCCTCGTCTACGCGTAAACGCAAGTTTTCCAAATTGGTGTCGATTTTACTGATTTCCAACTCGCATCTATACCGTTTGTCGCTTTGTTTGGTAAGCGTTTCCTGCATAGCCGTCTTTTCTTCTTCCAACGACATTTGCTTTGCGTTAATTTCTTCTTTTTCCTGCGTAATCGCGTTGATTTCGTCGATAATCGCTTGTACCGCCGCGCGTTCTTCTTCGGTGAGTTGCTTTTCCGCCTCTTCCGCCTCCAAAGCGTTGAGCTTGGTTTGCGTTTCCGTGCGTTCGTATTCCATATCCAAAATACGCTTGACGAGTTCTTCCTTTTCCACCGTTAAACGGGCAACCGTTTCTTCTTGCTGTTCGAGAGCCGAACGCAAACTTGCGTATTCGATTTCCGCCTTTTTGAGCGTTTCGCTCTTTTGCGCGCGTTCGTCTTTAAACGCGTCGCATTGGCTACGCTGATGTTCCATTTCCTCTTGCGCGTTCATACGGCGGGATTTGATTTCTTCTTCGCTAAGCGACGAATTCGCTTCTTCCGATTCAAGTTGCGCAAGCTTGGTTTTAAATTCTTCCAACGCCTCTCTATACGTTTGCGCGTCCCCTTCCGCCTCTTCGATTTGTTCGGTCAAAGCGGTGACGCGTTGATTGAGCGCGGAAATTTCGCCGTGCGCGTTTTGGTATTTTTCACGCAGAGCGTCTACCGCCTCTTCCGCGTCTTTGCGCGCCTTTTCGCTTTCGGCGATTGCCGTTTTTAATTTTTCGATATATTTTTGTTTGCGCGCGATATTTTCTCTACATTCTTGTATCTTACGCTCGTTAGAAAGCAACGAACCGATATTTTTACCACGGCTACCGCCCGTCATCGAACCGCCCGTGGCGATAATATCGCCGTCCAAAGTTACGATTTTGAACATATTGCCATACTTTTTCGCAATCGTCGTAGCGTTGGCGATATTGTCGCAAATAAGGGTATTGCCCAATAAATTGGAAATGACGTTATAATAGTATTCGTCGTAATGTACAAGTTCGGTAGCAAGTCCCATAGCGCCTCTTTCGTCCAAAGCGCGACGGATTTCACGCGTATCGGGACGGGGACGCATACTTGCTACGGGCAGGAAGGTTACGATACCGCCACCCGTACGCTTTAAGTATTCGATTAAGTATTTCGCGTCGTCCGCCGTGGGCGTTACGACGTTTTGCATCGCTCCGCCAAACGCCGTTTCGATTGCCGTTTCGTATCTTTGGTCGGTAGAAACGACGTCCGCAAGCGCACCGCGGAGATGTTTTCCTATGTCGCCGTTGGTTTTGGAAATAGAAAGCAACCGACGAACGGAATCTTTATAGCCGTCAAAACGGTTTTTTAAACTAACGTACATTTCCAAGTTTTCACGCAAGGACGCAAGTTGACCGTTGGCGTTGAAGAGTTCTTGGTTAAAATCGTTAATCGTGAGTTGCATTTCACGCGCTTCTTCTTGCTTTTCCTCAAACTCTTCCATATCCGCGCGAGAATTTTTTTCCAAATTTTTCAAATCCCGTTGCACGGAGGCAAGCTCGTCCTTTAAACGTTCTTTCCTCTCTTGCGTCTTTTGGATTGCCCTTTCAAGCTCGGAAATTCTGTCCTTCGTCGCCTCCATTCTTGCAGAAAGCGTACCTAAGTTCTTTTTAAGCTCGGACAAGTCGTCCGCCGTAGAAAGTTGGCTTTGACGGTTTTCGTCCGAAAGTTTTTCGAAAAGTTCTATTTTTTTCTCTAACGAGGCGATGGCAACGCGCAAGCTTTCCGTTTGCGTTTCCAATTCCAAAATACGCTTATTATCTTCGGCGTTTTTACGCGTCGTCACGGCTATTTCGTCGTCGATTTCACCGATGCGGACCTTACTTGCCTCTAACATTTCGCCCGCCGCTTCGATTTGGGAACGGTACGTTTTAATACGCTCTTGCACCAAACGCAATTCCCCGTCTTTACGTTCGTTACCAACGGAAAGTTCCACACGGCTGTCGTTGAGTTCGCTTAAACGCAAATCCGCTTGGCTTATCTTTTCACGGTTTTCGTCCAAGCGACGGTTGATAAGCTCGATTTTGGTGTTTAAATCGATGATTTTATCGGAGATAGCGACGATATCCTTGCGGTATTTGCCTTTTTCGCCCTCCGCCGTTTCATAGCGGTAAATATAAGTATTCGCCTCTTGGATTTTGAGCGCGGAAGAATACTCCACGTATTCCCGCGCGGCTTCCGCCTGTTTGCTTAAAGGACCGAGCCTGCGTTTTGCCTCGTCGATTCTTTGGGTGTAGATGAACAGGTTTTCGTTGGCGTCGGCAAGGTTGCGTTCCGCCTCTTGCTTTCTGGTTTTGTATACCATAAGCCCTATCGCCTCTTCGAAAATAAGACGTCTGTCTTCCGCCTTGGCGTTCATAATTTGTTCTACTTTACCCTGTCCGATAATCGAATACCCTTCTTTACCAAGACCGATACGGTGGAAAAGCGCGACGAGTTCTCTCAAACGGCTGGGTTGACCGTTGAGTAAGTACTTGCTTTCGAATTTATCCGTTCCCGTGCGTTGCAAACGACGAGTCATCGCTACTTCCGACACGTCTAAGTCAAAAATGCGGTTGGTGTTATCGAATACGAGCGTAACCTCGCAAGCGTTTAACGGTTTTCTCTCTACCGTTCCGCTGAAAATAACGTCTTGCATATTCGAACCACGCAACGATTTTGCGGACTGTTCGCCGAGCACCCAACGCACCGCGTCCGCAACGTTGCTTTTACCGCAACCGTTAGGCCCTACGATACAGGTGACGCCGTCCTCGAAACGGATTGTCGTTTTGTCGGCAAACGATTTAAAACCGACGAGTTGTATTTCTTTTAAATCCAAAGTTGTTACTCCTTTGCTTTTTCTGCGTTATTTGTTTTTATTTTTTAATTCGTACAAAAGACGGCTTGCGGCGGTCGCCTCCGCCTCGCGTTTCGTCTTTCCGTCGCCCCGCGCGCTTTCGCCTAAGGCGTAAACGTTACAATGAAATATCGGTGAATTGTCTTTGCCCGATTGCTCGATTTCGTAACGCGGTTCTTTTTCTCCGCGTTTTTCCAAATATTCTTTTAAGTCGCCTTTGGGATTACCTTCGTTGACGTCTAAGCGCAAGTTGCCGTGTTCTAAAATAAAGCGTTTTACCGCTTTATACCCGCCGTCTAAATAAATCGCCGCCGTTATCGCCTCGAATAAACTCGATTTCGCCTTTCCGCGAATATTGTATTGCGTTCCGCTGGACAATAAATATTCCCAAACGCCGAGCGCGTCTATCGCCGTATCCAGCGCGTCTTTACAAACGAGTTTTTGCCGTCTTGCCGTGAGCTTGCCTTCGGTTGCCGTTTTGTCTTTTTTGTATTGCCATTCGGTAACGACGAGCTGTAAAACCGAATCGCCTAAATATTCCAAACGCTCGTTATTTTTTCCGCCGTATCTACCCGAATAGGAGGAATGTATGAACGCTTCTTTCAACAAGGCTTTATTTTTAAAGGTATAACCGAGTTTTTCTTCAATCTCTTCTACGGGAAACATTTACTCTTCTCCGTTTTCCGTGTTCGCGGAAGTTTTGGCTATCTCGTCGTTGGTTTCGTCTATCATCGTCTTCATTTTTCCGACCATATCGCCACGCACCGCCTCCGCCGCCTGTTTAATACATACCGAAAAAGCGTACGCTTTGGAGTTGCCGTGTCCTTTGACGACCGCTTTGGAAAGTCCTAAAAACATCGCTCCGCCTTTGCCTTCGTAGTCAAGCGCGTTTTTAAAATTTTTGATAACGCTCCCCGAAAGCAACGCGCAAATTTTCGTCCATAAATTGCGTTTGTATTCTTTTTTTAATACGGTAGACACGAGTTTTCCACAACCTTCCACCGACTTCATTGCGATATTGCCCGTAAAGCCGTCGGCGACCATAACGTCGATGTCCCCGAACATCAAGTCCCTTCCCTCGACGTTGCCGACGTAATTGACGCAGGGCGTATTGGCAAGCAGAGCGTTGGTTTCCTGTTGTAAAGCTAACCCTTTATGTTCCTCCGTGCCGTTGTTCAACAAGCCCACTTTGGGATTTTTTACGCCGTACACCGCCTCGGCGTACGCGGACGCCATTACCGCAAAATGCAATAAATTTACGGGTTTACATTCTACGTTTGCGCCACAGTCGCAAAGGAAGGTATTCTCCCCTCTGTGATTGGGAATAATCGGACAAAGCGCAGGGCGGGATACGCCTTTAAGCCGTCCTAAAATAAGTACGCCTGCGGTGAGTACCGCGCCCGTCGACCCCGAAGATACGAGTCCGTCCGCTTTGCCTTCTTTGAGCAAACGGAAGGCGACGACGAGCGAGGAATCTTTTTTCGTTTTTACCGCTTTCGTGGGGATTTCTTCCATCGAAATGACTTCCGTCGTATGCACGATTTCCAAACGGCTTTCGTCGTATTTTTTCCCCGAAAGCTCTCGGGTTATTTGCGCCTCGTCGCCAACGAGTATTAAATATAAATTCTTATCGGCGTTTAACGCGTCAATCGCGCCTTGCACCTGTTGTTGGGGGGCAAAATCACCGCCCATCGCGTCGATTACGATTTTCGTCATAAGTTCGCTCCTTTTAATATTTCAAGTCGCCGAAAGTTCTCGGATAGGGTACGACATCGCGGATATTGGAAACGCCCGTTAAATACATTACCATTCTTTCAAACCCAAGACCGAAACCGCTATGCGTCGTTCCGCCGTATCTTCTCAAATCCAAATACCACGAATAATCGTCGGGGTTCATACCCAGTTCTTTGATACGGTTATACAATTTTTCGTAATTTTCCTCTCTTTGCGAACCGCCGACGAGTTCTCCAATGCCCGGCACTAACAAGTCCGCCGCCGCCACCGTTTTTCCGTCGGGGTTTTGTTTCATATAAAACGCTTTGATTTCCTTGGGATAATCGGTGAGGAATACGGGTTTTTTGTATACCTGTTCGGTAAGGAAACGCTCGTGTTCGCTTTGTAAATCCTTGCCCCAATAAATGTTTTTATCTTCAAACTTCTCCGCGTTTTGTTTTAAAATTTCGATTGCCTCGGTATAGCTAAGACGCACGAACGCGTTTTCGGAAACGTTTTTCAAGCGTTCCAAAAGTCCTTTATCTACGAATTGATTTAAAAAGGCGAGTTCGTCCGCGCAACTTTCGCTAACGTAATTGATGACGTATTTTACCATCGCCTCGGCAATATCCATATCCCCCGCCAAATCGCAGAACGCCATTTCCGGTTCTATCATCCAAAATTCCGCGGCGTGACGAGCGGTATTGGAATGTTCGGCGCGGAAGGTAGGACCGAAGGTATATACGTTACCAAACGCCATCGCGTACGTTTCGGCGTTGAGCTGTCCCGAAACGGTGAGCGCGGCTTTCTTGCCGAAAAAGTCCTCTTTATAATCGGGTTCGCCCGCCTTTTTCTCCGCCGTTAAATCCAGCGTAGTGACTTGGAACATCGCGCCTGCGCCTTCGCAATCGCTACCCGTAATAATAGGGGTATGCACGTACACGAATCCTCTTTCGTTGAAAAATTTGTGTATCGCGATTGCCGCTTCGCTACGGATTCTAAACGTTGCGCCGAAAAGATTGGTTCTCGGACGCAAATACGCGATTTCGCGCAAAAATTCTATGGAGTGCCGTTTTTTCTGTAAAGGATAATCGGGAGTAGATTCGCCCTCGATTTGAATTTCCGTTGCCTTAATTTCATAAGGTTGTTTATTTTCGGGCGTAAGCACCACGACGCCCGTTACGATAAGCGCCGCGCCGACGTTGGTGTGCGCAATTTCGTCGTAATTAGATAAATTCGCGCGCTCAAACACGATTTGCGTACATTTAAAACAGCTACCGTCGTTAAGCTCGATAAATCCAAACGCTTTGGAATCGCGAATGGTTCTTGCCCAGCCTGCAACCGTAACCGTTTTGCCGTCGTAAACGGCGAGTGTTTCGTTTAATTGTTTCAATGGAAGTCTTTGCATAATCACACCTGCCTTTTGTCCTATAAAAAAGCGTCTTTTTACCCGTTTTTTCGGGTAAGAAGCCCTTTTCGATTTTTATACTTCATTATTATAACATTTTTTCAAAAAAAAGACAATCGTTTAGAGCAAATTATTCCGTCGTATTTACGATTTTTTTGACGAGTATACCCTGCACGGGACGGTATTCGTCCACGCGAATACGGTTTCGGGAAAGAAGTTTTCCTCCGCGGTAGCGTTCGAGGTACGCCTCGCTTTTTAACCCGTTTTGAGGCGAACGCAAAATTTCATCCGATTCGCCCTGTTTTACGATGGGCGGAGGGGGTGGGATTTCCTCTAAAACGCTTTGCGTAATTTCGTAGCGATCCCCCTCGTTCTTTCCGTAAAAAGCCACGCGCACACTGCCCTCGAATACCTTAGCTTGCAGGCGGACGGGGTGTAAATAGGGATTGTCAAAACGCAAATCGCTTTGCGTAGACACCATCGCGTCGCGCGAGGGCGCAACGTAGCGCACGCGCAACGAATGCGGATGAAATTCCGTCACCGTCAAACCCGATTTTAAAACAGCGTTATACAGCGTCGTACTCACTTGACAAACGCCACCGCCCACGCCGACGACGTATTCGCCGTTGACGATGATTTTCGCCTGCTGAAACCCTGCCTCCTCCGTACGCCGTCCGACCGTCTGATTAAAGGAAAATTCGCCGTACGGTTGTACGGTAACGCCGTCGATTAAAGACGCGGCGATTGCGATATTTTCGCTCCTGCCCTTATCTTTTGCGTCAAAGTAGGTCACGAAAGAAGACAATAACTCCCAACTTTCTTTTTCCGCCGACGCCGTAAGCGAAAAGAAAATCGGGCAACAAAAAAAATACGCTCCCAAAACGAAGAGCGCGATAAATTGCGTAACGCGAAAAAAAACTTTCATAAACACCCCGTTATGTAAATTCAACGCGTACACGGGTGGGGCGTTTAAAGACAGTATGCGGTTTTGCGAGAAGATTTATACGAAGAAATACGCGCAAAGCGGGTTCATTCTTTTATTCTTCCGTTTTCGATATGAATTTTATTGCATTGTTTTCCGTAAAGTACCCGTTCGGCGTGCGTACAGGTAAGTATCGTCTGTATGCCCTCGACGCGTTTGAGAAGTTTTTTACGGCGCGGTAAATCCAATTCGCTCATAACGTCGTCTAAAACGAGTATAGGGTATTCCCCCGATAAATCCTTAAAAATCTGCACTTCGGCAAGTTTTAAGGCGAGCGCGACGGTACGCGTTTGTCCTTGCGAAGCGTAAGCCTTTGCGTCCATTCCTGAAATAAACACTTCCAAATCGTCGCGGTGCGGGCCTATCGTGGTAAAGCCGAGCCGTAAATCTTTTTGGTAATTATTTACGAGCTTACGCATGAGCGTTTTTGCGATTTCTTCTTCCTCCCCCTCGTAATTTTTATCGGGGCGTACGGTAAGTTCTTCCGCGCCGTCCGTCAAAAAAGCGTGCAATTCTTGCGCGTACGGGGTGAGCTTTTGTAAAAATTCGGCGCGTTTTTTGACGATAACGGAGGCGTATTTACAAAGCTGTTCGTCCCATACGGGCAGAGTATCAAGCACGAGGGAAACGTCGGGATTTTTCAAAAGCGCGTTGCGTTGGTCAAGAATTTTGTTATACCGCAAAAGAGCGGTATAGTAGGAAGGCGAAGTTTGGGAAATGGAGATATTCATAAAGCGACGGCGTTCGTCGGGTCCGTCTTGGATAAGGCGCAATTCCCCGGGGGAGAAAAACACGCTGTTGATATGCCCCATAAGGTCGGCGTTTTTGGTAATTTTACTACCGTTGATTTTAATTTCCCGTTTATTTTCGTAAACGCTCGCCTCTATCGTGACCTTGCCGTAGCGGTTTTCCGCCTCCGCTTGGATATAGGCGTGTTCCGCGCCCATTTTAACGAGCTGTTTATCGTGACGAATACGAAGGGACGCGCCCGTACAAAGATAAAAAACCGCCTCCGCGCAGTTGGTTTTGCCCTGCGCGTTTTTGCCGAAAAGCACGTTTAAACCGTCGGAAAAGGTGAAATTTTCCCGTTCGTAATTTCTAAAATTTTGGAGGAACAATTTTTTTATTTGCATAATCCTTAAAAACCCACTCAAAATCGCTTTCTTTTTAATCGATTTTATATTATAATTATATCAAATAATTTAAAAAATTTCAAGGCTTCATCCTATAAAAAAGAGAAAAATTAACGGACAGGGGATAAATTTATGGCAGAAACCACGCAACTTCAATACGTTTGGAAACAAATCAGCGAACGGGCGCAAAATATTATTTCGCCCATTTCTTTCGACCACCTTATCGCTCCGCTTGAACCTATCGATATTCAAGGTCGGAAAATCATTTTAAAATGTTCTTCCGACACCAACGCGGAAACGATTATGAATAAGTTTTCCGATAAACTCAAAGAGGCGATTGCAAAATGCGCCGTTGGGGTAACGGATTTCCGACTCGTCGTGGACGGTAGCGAGATTTTTTCCGCCGAGGAAGAACAGGACGCCTTCGAAACCTTCCCTGCCTCCCCCATCAATAAACAGTTCACTTTCGACTCCTTCGTCGTAGGTCCGGGAACGAAATTTGCGTACGCGGCTGCGAAAGCGGTTGCCGAAACGCCGGGCGAAACCTTTAACCCGCTTTTTATCTACGGAGAATCGGGTCTGGGAAAAACCCACCTTATGCACGCGATTGCCAACGATTTGGCGCTCCGTTCGCCCGAGAAAAAGGTACTTTATACGACCTGTGAAAATTTCCTCAACGAGTTCATCGATTCGATTGCGCAAAAAAGCGGAGCGAGATTCCGTTTGCATTATCGAAACGTAGACGTGTTGATGATTGACGACGTGCAATTTTTGAAAAACAAAACGCAGGTACAGGAAGAATTTTTCCATACCTTTAACGAACTGTCGGCGCAAAACAAGCAAATCGTTTTAACTTCGGATAGACCGCCCAAAGAAATCGCGACTTTGGAAGACAGACTTAGAACGCGTTTTGAAGGCGGTATGATGGTGGACGTACAACCGCCCTCTACCGAAACGAAAATTGCCATCTTAAAACGCAAGGCGCTTGATAGAAAATGCGTTTTACCCGACGAGGTTTTAGACTTTTTGGCGCAAAATTCAGGGCACGACGTTCGTACTTTAGAAGGACGGCTTACCAAGGTCATTTTTGCAAGCAAACTCCACGAAGAACCTATTACTTTACAGCTTGCAAAGCTCGCGCTCAACGAGTCGGTCAACGAAAACGAGGAACAGGAAGACGTTACGCCCGATAAAATTATTTCGGCGGTTTGCTCGTACTTTAAACAAAGCAGGGAAGATTTGCTTGGAAAAGGCAAAAAAGCGGACCTTGCGAAAGCTCGGCAAATTTCCGCGTATTTGATGTGCGAGATGCTCTCTTTGCCTTTGGACTTTATCGGAAAAACTTTAGGCGGGCGCGACCATACGACGATTATGTACGCGCGGGATAAGATGGAAAAATTAGAAAAGCTCAACGATAAAATCGCCAAGGAAATTGACGATATTAAAAATATTATCTTAAAGAAATAAGTTTTTATGGAAAACACTTTTACTTTTTTGGAATATACCGCGGACGCGGTAGTCGTAGGCGCGGGGCACGCAGGTTGCGAAGCCTCGCTTGCTTTGGCGCGAACGGGAATAAAAACCGCGCTTTTGACGCTGAATTTAGACAGTATTGCGTTTTTACCTTGCAATCCTTCTATCGGGGGGACAGCCAAGGGGCATTTGGTACGGGAGATTGACGCGCTCGGCGGTGAAATGGGGATTGTGGCGGATAACACCGCTTTACAAATTCGTATGCTCAACGTCGGCAAAGGGGCGGCGGTACAGTCGCTTCGCGCGCAATCGGACAAAAACGCCTATCATCGTGAAATGAAACGGGTACTGGAAAACACCGAAAATTTGCGTATTATACAAGCCGAAGCGTCGGAAATTTTAGTAGAAAACGGCGAATGCGTCGGCGTAAAAACGACGTACGGGGGCGTGATTGCCTGCAAAGCCGTGATTCTTTGTACGGGCGTGTATTTGAACGGGGAAACGATTACGGGAGATTTGGTGCAAAAATCAGGTCCAAACGGGTTTGCGCCTGCAACGCATTTAACGAAAAGTCTGCTTTCGTTGGGCTTTTCCGTACGGCGTTTTAAAACGGGTACGCCCGCGCGGGTGGATTCGCGGACGATTGATTATTCCAAATGCGAAATTCAAGAGGGCGATACGGATATCTACCCCTTTTCGTTTATGCACGATACCCCTCCTGAAAACAAAACGCCCTGTTATTTAACGTACACGAACAACGCGACGCACGAAATTATTTTGCAAAACTTGGAGCGTTCTCCCCTTTACAACGGTACGATTACTTCGACGGGCCCGAGATATTGTCCGTCCATTGAAACGAAAGTCGTACGGTTCAAAGACAAGGAACGGCATCAAATATTTTTAGAACCCGAGGACGCGGATACTTTGGAAACGTACGTGCAAGGTATGTCCACCTCTATGCCCCACGACGTTCAACGACAAATGTACGCCAGCGTAGCAGGGCTTGAAAAGGCGGAGATTATGCGTTACGGCTACGCCATTGAATACGATTGCATTGATACCTTAGACGTTTTGCCCACGCTTGAATTTAAGAAGGTACGAGGCGTTTATACGGCAGGGCAAATTAACGGCACTTCGGGATATGAAGAAGCGGCGGCGCAGGGCTTAATCGCGGGTCTGAACGCGTCGTTGAAACTGCGCGGACTTCCCCCTCTTATTCTGCGTCGGGACGAGGCGTATATCGGCGTTTTAATCGACGATTTGGTCACCAAAGGCACGGACGAGCCGTACAGAATGATGACTTCGCGCGCGGAGCATAGAATTTGTTTGCGACAGGATAACGCCGATTTTAGATTGACGGAAAAGGGATACGCTTGCGGTTTGGCGAGCAAAGAACGGTACGAACGCTATCTTTCGCGCAAGCAAAAATACGAAGACCTGTTAAACGCGCTCCGTACGAGAATACCGCAAAAGGAAGCGACGGCGTTCTTAAAAGGATACGGCTACGACGAGCCGAGCGGTGGAGTTTCGTACGCGGATATGTTAAAGCGTTCCATTCCTTTGAAGGATATTATGCAGTATTTTAAAGTATTTGGCGAATATTCCAAAGACGTTTTGGAAACGGCGGAAATCACCGTAAAATACGAGGGATATTTAAAGCAAGGCGTGGAGATTATCGAACGCGCGAAACGCTTGGAAGACAAAGCTTTGCCGGAGGATATCAATTACGACGAAATTTTGGGATTGCGCTTAGAGGCGCGGGAAAAATTGAACCGTATCCGTCCTTTAAATCTTGGGCAAGCGGGAAGAATTTCGGGGGTCAATCCTGCGGATATTTCCGTTTTGATGGTTTGGCTGTCTACGAGAAAATAAAAGCGTATAAAATTCGAAGTAGGGTTGCGTTTTGGAAACCCTACTTCCTCTTTAATGCAACGGACGACTGCCCGTTGTTTTATTTTTCTCCGTTTTGTAAGTGTTTTTTCATCGCCGAAACGGTTTCGTCGGAAACGAGATGTTCCATACGGCAGGCGTCCTCCTCGGCTTTGGTGGGGGTTACGCCTATTTTTTGTAAAAAATCACGAATAATGCAATGTTTTTCGTATACCCTTTCGGCGTATTCTTTACCCGTTTCCGTTAAATATAAATGTTTCCCGTCCTCGTAAATATACCCCTTTTCGCTCAAAAGTTTCATCGCTTTATTGACCGCCGCCTGCGATACGTTCATTTTTTTTGCAATTTCAATCCTATGCACGATGGGCGTTTCTTTTAACAATAAAAAAATACTTTCCAAGTAATCTTGTTCCGACTGATTGTATTTTGCGTAAGTATTCATAATTTTTCCCCTTTTTTTATATAGTTATTCTTCCCAATTTTTCCGAAAAACAGGATAGCGTGATATTGTTTGGTTGTAGAACCGAGAAAGACAAGGCGCGCGAGGAAAACCTGAGGGAGTTTACTGAGGCGTAAATGACCGAAGGTTGCCACAGCGCAACGCCAAAGATTACGAAAAACACGTCTGCTTATCGGAGAGGCAAGCAGTTCAAGGCGTAGCGA
Organism: Clostridiales bacterium; assembly: GCA_015069285.1. Lineage (GTDB taxonomy): Bacteria > Bacillota > Clostridia > Christensenellales > Borkfalkiaceae > Scatosoma. The sequence goes on from SVIX01000001.1 coordinate 50,953, forward strand.
GTACCCCGATAGGAGCGTACATAGACGTACGTGACTGAGGGGCACGGAGCTACAACGCAGAAATGCGACGACTATACGATAAGCATACTATTCCCAATTTTTCCGAAAAACAGGATAGCGTGATATTGTTTGGTTGTAGAACCGAGCAGTTCAAGGCGCGGTGAGGGCGCATACCGATAGTATGTAACCGAACCGCAACGCAAAAATGCGACGCGTTATACAATCAAACACGCGTCGCCGAAGGAGAAAAATCGATACTCCCCCCTAACCGCATATTCGTATACGCGCAAAATCTCCTCCCGTCCCGTAAGACAGGCAACGAGCATAATCAAAGTGCTCTCGGGTAAATGAAAATTGGTAATAAGTGCGTCCACGCATTTCATTTTATAAGGCGGATAGAGGAAAATTTCCGTGTTCCCCTCGCAGGCGCGCACGAACCCTTTTTCGTCGGCAACGCTTTCCAGCGTTCGAACGCTCGTCGTTCCCACGGCTATCACCCGTCTACCCTCGCGCTTGGCTTTGTTTATCTTTTCCGCTGACTCTTCGCTAATTTGATAAAATTCAGAATGCATTTTATGGTCGGTGATAATCTCTTCGCTGACGGGACGGAACGTGCCCAACCCCACGTGCAACAACACTTCCGCTATCTCCACACCCTTATCTTTTAATTTTTGTAAAAGTTCGGGCGTAAAATGCAAGCCCGCCGTGGGCGCGGCGGCACTACCGTCCACCTTGCTGTATACCGTATTATACCGTTCCTGATTTTGCAATTTTTCTTTTATGTACGGCGGTAACGGCATCGTGCCTACCCGTGCCAATACCTCCTCGAATACGCCGTCGTAGGTAAATTCTACGATACGCTCCCCCGTTTCCGTAATATCTTTTACGGTAAGCGAAAGCTCGTCGGATATCGTCATCGTAACGCCGATTTTCCCTTTTTTACCGGGACGCATCAACACTTCCCAAGTATTTTTATCGTACCGTTTTAAAAGCAAAACTTCCACCAATCCGCCGTGTTGCGTTCTGGCAAACGTTCTCGCAGGGATTACCTTTGTGTTATTCACAACGAGCAAATCCCCGGCGTGAAGTTCGTCCACGATATTAAAAAATCGCTTATCCGTAATGCTTTTATCCTGCCTATTGTAAACCAAAAGCCGAGAAGAATCACGCGGTTCGGCAGGCGTTTGCGCGATTCGCTCTTCGGGTAATTGGTAATAAAAATCACTTTTTTTGTACTGCACTTTTTGCATTTTTATTCGTCCTCAAACAAGGAAATTTGTTTTCTTGCTTTCTCGCTCGGCGCTCTTCCCATGTGCGCGTATCCGTCTTTTAAGCAAATTCTACCCCTCGACGTCCTTGCAATAAACCCAAGTTGTAATAAGTACGGCTCGTAAACGTCTTCAATGGTATTCGCGTCCTCGCCCGTCGCCGCCGCCAGCGTTTCCAAACCCGTCGGTCCACCGCCGAATTTATCGATGAGCGCGGAGAGTAAATTGCGGTCCGTTTGGTCCAACCCCAATTCGTCGATTTCCAAACGCGAAAGCGCAAACCGCGCGTCCTCTTTGGTGACGGTTGCGTTCCCCTTGACCGCCGAAAAATCGCGGACGCGTTTTAACAGTCTGTTTGCGATACGGGGCGTACCTCTGCTACGGCGGGCAATTTCCATTCCCGCGTCGTCCTCTATTGCAATTTCCAATTTATTCGCCGAGCGGGTGACGATTTCTTTGAGTTCGTCGGGCGTGTAAATTTCTAAACGGTTGATAATCCCGAATCTATCGCGAAGAGGAGGCGCGAGCATACCGATTCTCGTCGTTGCGCCGATAAGCGTAAAACGGTTGAGCGTAAAACGGATATTGCGCGCGGACGGGCCTTTCCCGACGATAATATCTAACGCGTAGTCCTCCATCGCGGAATATAAAATTTCTTCCACGCTACGGTTCAAACGGTGAATTTCGTCGATAAACAACACGTCGCCTTCGTTTAAGTTGGTCAAGATAGCGGCAAGGTCCCCCGAACGCTCGATAGCAGGTCCGCTCGTCATTTTAATGGCTACGCCCATTTCGTTGGCGATGATGTGCGACAGGGTCGTTTTCCCCAAGCCCGGCGGGCCGTATAAAAGCACGTGGTCAAGCGCCTCTCCGCGCGCTTTCGCCGCCGTAATGTATACGCCGAGGTTTTCCTTGACCTTTTGCTGTCCGACGTAATCGCACATATTTTTGGGGCGCAGAACGTTTTCTTCTATATCGTATTCGGTTTTTTCGGCAACGAGCAACCCTTCTTCGCCGTATTCTTCTTCAAACATCGTTTTCTCCTTTTCTCTCTTTTTTTAATATTCTAACCTATCGATTAAAGCCCCGTAAGCGCTTTTCGTATCACGTCTTCCACCGTTTTCGCGCCGTTGTCGCGCGCGCGTTTTACCGCTTGCGTGCTTTCGTTTTTGGTAAAACCTAACCCCATAAGCGCAGAAACCGCCTCTTCGTCCGCCTTGGATAACGGCGCGGTCGTTTCCGCGTTCTCCGCAAACTCTCCGCTTGCGCTAATGACTTCCACCGCGGAAATTTTGCCGTGTAATTCAAGTACCAATTTCTCCGCGGTCTTTTTTCCTAATCCTTTCGCCGTACTTAAACGCTTTACGTCCGCCGTGGCGATGGCTTGGGTAAGCTCGTCCGCGGACAAGCTCGTTAAAATGGACACGCCGAGTTTTGGACCTACTCCCGAAACGGAAGTCACTTTTAAAAACAGTTCCTTTTCTTTCGGCGAGGCAAACCCAAAAAGCGTTATGCCGTCCTCTTTTACCTGCAAATAGGTATACAGTTCCGCCGTTTCTCCTACCGTGATTTTACGGAACGCACCGCCCGAACAATAAATTTCGTAGCCTACGCCGTTGACCTCCAAAATCACCGTTTCCGCCGTTACGGCAAGGGCTCTTCCTCTTAAATACGCTATCATTTCTTATCCTCCCCTCGTGTTGCTTTTTCTCGCGCTTTGGCAAGTTTTAACGCGCGACGGCGTTCCGCCTCTTCGATAAGCAAACTCGCCGTATCCGCGCTTGTGTTTTTTCCTCTCGTTCTCGTCATATTCCCGACCGCAAACAATTCTCCGAACCGACTCGTCGCCGAATGACAAAGGGCGACGGCGAGCGCGTCCGCGGCGTCGTCGGGGCGCGGAATACTCTTTAAATGCAGTTGCGCGGTAACGGTGGTTTGCATTTGTTTTTTATCCGCTTTCCCGTAGCCCGTCAACGCTTGTTTGATTTGGAGCGGAGTATATTCGTATAATTTTCCGCAATATTTAACGCAAGTTAAAAGCGCCACGCCACGCGCGTGCGCAACGGCAATACCCGTCGTGATATTCTTGGCGAAAAACAATTCTTCCATCGCAATTTCGTCAGGGGAATACTCGTTCAAAATTTTTTGTAATCCCTCTTCCAAAACGGCAAGGCGCACGGGTAGCCCCTCCTCTTTGGGAGTGGTAATCACACCGCACGCTACCGCGCGGACGCTTCCTTTTGCGTCCTTTTCAATTACGCCGTACCCCAGCGTTGCCAAACCGGGGTCAATGCCCAAAATAATCATTTCATTCTCCGCGTATACTTTTTCATTCTCTATTATACCCGACGAAAAAAAATTTGTCAAGTGAGATGATTATTAACCTTAGTAAAGTATAAAAAAAATTTTTTGGAAAAACGCTAAAAAAAACGCAAGTACCCCCTTGACAAAGGAAAAATGTATGTTATACTACCCCTTGCAACGGCAACAAGACGTCTATCCCTCGGCGTCTGCTTTTTTCTTCCACGCGTGCGTAACGGCGGTTTTTCCAAAACGAAAAGGCTACCAGCCTATACTCGGAAAAGGGAGAAGGAGGAATTTTTATGAAAACCGCATTGAAAAAGTTGTTTCGTCGCACCGGCATCGACGTCCTCGTTTTAGGACTCATCGAAAAACTTGCCCTCGGTCTGATTAAGAAATTGCAGGCGACCGCTGACGGCGCTCGCCGTTTCCTCGACCGATTGGAAGAACAAATACAATCAGTTTCGTAACCTTTTTACGAAAACGATTATCCCCGAACTTTTGCGTTCGGGGATAATTTTATAAGATTGCCAGTTACAGTTTTTGGAATACTAATAAATATTCGTGAGCAAGAAGCAAAAAATTATGTTTTATGCTATTCGTTCTCCAAAAGCCCGTTGCTTTGCAATTATGTTGTTCTTTAATAATAATTTCTTTTGTCGTAAAACCCGCACGCTCAAATACACGCATCGTATCAAAAGCAAGCGGTTGCACCATACCTTGTTTACGGGTATCCCCCATAAGTATCGCACAAAATTTTCTCTTTTTCAACACTCTATAGCTTTCTTTCGCAACCTCATCCATTGCGCTCAAAAAATCTTTGATTGGTAGATGAGATAAATCGTTTTTTATATCCTCGCTATACCGAATTATGTCCGCATAAGGCGGATGCGTACAAATTAAATCTATGGTTTCGTCTTGAATAAAATCAAGACTGCGCGCATCTCCAAGACGAATCTTTACGCTCCCCGTTCGCTCCCGTTCGAACGAACATTTTTCCAAACAGCGTTCTAACGCCACAGGATTTACATCAACGCCAATACTATTTCTATTGAGCAATTTTGCCTCAACGAGCGTTGTTCCGCCACCCATAAATTGGTCTAAAACCAAATCTCCTTCTTGTGAATAGCGTAAAATAACGTTACGCGGAATATACGGCGACCAGTTCCCGCGCCATTTCGCGTCGTGCGTTGCCCATTTTCCGCGTTCGGGAAACGACCAAACCGTATTGGTTTCAAGCTGAAAATCGACAGGTTCCCATTGTGTTATTATTTGTTTTGTTTTCATTACTGTTTTATAAGTTTTTGTATAATTCCATTTTCCAAATCAGTTATATTATAAATGTGCGCTAACGAATCAAACGTTTCTTCTAAATTGTGTCTTGCTGATTTCCAACCTATGCCATCGGTAAACCATACAAAGGCAAAGCCGTCGATTTCTTTTGCTTCTTGCGCAAGCATTTTATAACTACGAGCCGTTTCATTCAATTTCGAACCTTGTGTTGAATAAAAATTCGTTTCAATTCCGTAAACAGTTTTTGCAGTTTTTACGACAAAGTCAAATCTTTTTTCTGTTTTTCCGTTGTTGGATAACGAAGAGAGGTTCACGCCCCATTTTTCTTCAATTGAAGATAATTTCATTTCTTTAAAATAGTGTCGTCCTTTGATTAATCCAGCTTTTTGCAAAAAGGATTCCACTAAATCTTCCATCAAATCTCCCCCTCGGGATTTTCTCGCGTGTGTATCAAGACCGACCTCAACCCCAAGAACGTAATCAACAAGATTATTTATAATGTGATTGGACAATAAATCGAACAACCCTGTTTCTTGCATAAAATACGTATATTCTTCAAAACAGTTATGCTCGCTTAGTCCGTGTTTGTTAAAATCAAACTGAAACGTTATCCCTCCGTTTTCGTCTTGACAATATATTTCACTTTCTCTTTTTGCCAACAATATAGGTATTACCTTCATCGTTTCAGGGTATCTTTGTAATAAATTCATAAAATCATTTTGTATATTTTTAGAGCCTACAAGAGAATTTAATATATTCAGTTCTATTTTTATATTATCTAATTTTCCATAGACTTTTTCAAAATCAACGTAAAATTTATATCCGTTAATAGACTGCCTAAAACAGCCAAACCATTCTTTGAAATTCCGCATAAAACCGTTCTCCTTTAGTAATTTTTTATCAAAAGTTCCGTGACGTCACCGCGTTTTTCCGCCTTACTGTTTATCATTCTCATTGCGGTAATCCGTTGTATGTTAAAATCAGCGTACAGGTCATCAAAAAAATTATCATCAAAGTTTACGTTATGCGGGTCAGAGTTACTCAACAACATCTTCACGCCCTTAGCAGATAATTTTTTATAAAAATTTGCAAGCTCTTTTTGGTCCGTATCATCAAATTGTTTTTCCGTGTACGACGTAAATGCGGACGTACCATTTAAGGGACGATAAGGCGGATCGAAATACACAAACGTAGACGCATCGGCAAAATGTTCCACGTCGCGATAATCACAAGAACGTATAATAACGTTTTGTAATTTTTTAGAAATATTTTCAAGATTTTCTCTGTCGCAAATCAAAGGATTTTTATATTTTCCAGAAGGAACGTTAAATTTCCCCGATTGATTTACTCTATATAATCCGTTAAAACAGGTTTTATTGAGAAAAATAAATAACGACGCTTTTATTATGGCGTTTTCCGCACTTAACACATATTCGTTAAATCTTTCCCTTTGCTGATAATAATACGCTTGTTGACCCTCCGTATCCAACTTTTCATATTCTTCTTGAAGAACAGTCAACGCTTGTAACAATCCTTCGCAATTTTCTTTTACAGAAGTAAAAACGTTTATTAACTCTTTATTGTTATCGCTTATATACACCTGCGCAAAAGTATATTCGTTTAAAAGCGCAAACAACAACGCACCACCCCCCACGAACGGTTCGGCGTATTTCGTAATCGTCTTCCCCATTCCTTCGGGAAGATTTGCTTTTAAAACGTCCAACGACTGCGCTTTCCCTCCAGCCCACTTCACAAAAGGGCGCGCGTTGTCTTTTTCCGTGACGGCGTTGCGTTTCATTCTCGCGTCAATAGGCTTTTCGGCGTCGCGCGGAATAAGCCACATATTACCAAGCATTGCAACGTTAGGAATTCTATTTTCGGAACAAAGAATAGACACTCTTCTTTGCGATATATTCCATTTTTCAGCGGTTTCCTTGGCGGACATATATTGAATCATAACGAAAACTCCCATAAACCTTTGTGGTTATATTATATTCTATTTTGCGAATAATATCAAGCAATTTAAGATATCCTTGTCAAAAAGTTACAAAAAAAGAGTTAGCGCCTTGCTAACTCTTTTTTTATTGCCACATTTCTCGCGCGATGGCTAAAATTTCGTCGGGGGTTTGCGCTTTAAAAAGTCGGTCTTTATGTATCGACGCGTCACGCTCGCCCTTGACGTAAAACGCCCCCATCTTCCGCATAAATACCGTAGTGAACCGTTCGTCGCAACGCTCTCGCGTCCACGCCATTTGCTTTTCAAAACTTGCAAGTTTACTTTCGCCCTGCTCGCCCGTAAGCTCACAAAAAATTTGCGGATTGTATAGCGAAGCGCGCGCTATCATTACGCCGTCCGCGCCCGTTTCGTTCATAAGCTTTTGCGCGTCCGCGTCCGAAAATACACCGCCGTTGGCGATTACGGGAATTTGCAACGCTTTTTTCGCGCCTGCGATTTCTTGATAATGCACCTCGCCCGCGTACATTTTATCTTTCGTTCTGCCGTGAACGGTGATAAGACTTGCGCCCGCTCCCTCCATTCGTTTGGCAAACTCCGTCGTTATCAATTTTTTATCCGTAATACCGATACGCATTTTTACGGTAATAATTTTACCGCTTTTTACACATTCTTTGACGATTTTTTCCGCCAAAAGCGGATTTTCAAGCAACGCGCTCCCTTCGCCGTTTTTATAAATTTTAGGTACGGGACAGCCCATATTGATATCGACGATAGGAAAGGGCGCGAGTTTTTCGTGTTCGCACGCAAGGCGCATTACCTCCGGTTCGTTACCGAAAATTTGCGCGGCGCAAAGCCCTTCCTTTTCGTCCGTATACAAAAGCTCTTGCGTGTTTTCGCTACCGTACTTCAAGCCCTTTGCGCTCACCATTTCGCTGTAACAAAGCCCCGCTCCGTACCCTTTGCAAAGGCGACGGAAGGCGTAATTGGTATACCCTGCCAACGGCGCTAACAACACGTTGTTTTTTATTTGAATATCCCCGATTTTTAACGGTTTTATTTGCATAATTGCTCCTTTGCCCGTTGATAATAACCATCCCATTCCGACTCCGAAAGCTTGGTGACGGTTTTCCCTTCGTCAAGCGCGAGTTTTTCTGCGAGCGTAAACCGTTTTGCGAACCGTTCCGCGCTTTCTTTGAGCGCTTTTTCGCAATCGCAACCTGCTTTGCGACCGATATTGACGATGGAGAACAGCACGTCGCCGAGTTCTTTTTCCGTTTTTTCTGCGTCGCCCGATTGATAGGCGTCGGTAAATTCGGCGATTTCCTCGTTAAATTTTGCCGTTGCGTCGGCTACGCCTGCAAAATCCATACCCGCTTTGGAGGCGCGTTTGCCTATTTTTTGCGCGCGCATCGCCGCGGGGAAACATTTCGGCACGTCGTTTACCGAATCGGCGTAGGTTACGTGATGTTTTTCTTCCTTTTTATTCTTTTCCCAAACGGACAAAGCGCCCTCTTCCTCCGTCGCCGTATCCTGTCCGAAAACGTGCGTATGGCGGGTGATGAGTTTTTGACAAAGCCCCGTGAGTACGTCCGTCAAATTAAACGCGCCCGTTTCCGCTTTGATTACGGCGTGGAATACCGCTTGCAATAAAATATCCCCCGTTTCCTCTAAAATCTTTTCGTCGTCCTCTAAATCGATAGCGTCCACGAGTTCGTACGCCTCTTCTACCGCGGACATTTTAATACTTTCGTTTGTTTGCACTCTGTCCCAAGGGCAACCGTTGGGCGCGCGTAAACAAGCGATAATTTCCTGTAAATCGGCGATAGAAAAACGGGTTTTTTCTAAAAGCGGAATACGCTCGATGGCAAGCGCGGACGAATAGTCGTATTCCTTTTGTCTGTCCGCCTCGAATAAGTACGTTTTTTTCGTTTTGTTTTGGCAGGTATACTTTACCGCGATTTCCTCGCCGTATAAATCCCCCAAAAGGAGCTTACAATCGCTCGCCAAACCTCTATCGTCCAAATCGTATACGATAAGTGGCAACGCCAAATTCCCCTCTTTGGCTTTTTCCGCAAGTTCGTACGCCGACACCGCCGTATACGAACAGCCCGAAAGACCAACGGAGCGCGCAATCGCCGTCACTTTGGATACCCCGTCGATAATTTCTATCTTTCCGCGCGTTTTTCTAATAAGCGCCTTTACCGAATAATCCTCGTTTGCCGAGCCGTCGACGAGATACACCGCGTTCTCTCCGCTTTCTATCACCGCTTTCGCCAAATTTTGCGCTAAGGTGGAAAAGCTACGGCTTTTTTGGTACACGCCGTCCAAACAGATATGCGCTACGCCGAGGTCTTTTACCGTTTGATAAGAGCGTGTGAGCGCCGTACGCACTAAAATTTTTGCGCCCGTCGCGACGGCGTTTTCAATCGCCCGTTTGCCTTTTTCCGTTAAATCGCCACGCTCGTTTCCCAAACCTATTACCGTAATCATCTTTTTTTACTCCTCGTTTTTTCTTTGCTTGCTTTCAAATTATACAACAAATTAAGCAAAAAAGCAATCAAATAACAAAGGTTGGTGGCGTATGCAAGTCCAAAAACGGAAATATTCGGGTTTTGCAACAAAAAAAGATAGACGACCGTTTTCACCGTGACGGCGATTGCCATAGACAAGGCGGAATATTGCGGTTTGCCCTGCGCCGTCAAACAGGCGGATAGCGTTTGCGTACACGAAAGTGTCAAAGCGGAAACGGAAAAGACTTTGACGAGGTTTATCAAAATACGCAACTCCTCGCCCTGCAAACTGCGGTAAATCATTTTTACGGCGGGTTCGGCTAACAAATACAGCCCTATCGCGCAAGGCAAGGCAATAAGCACGGTAATTCCGAGCGAGAAAAACAGCCGTTTTTTTACGCTCGTTTTTTTACCCGTTTCCGCCTCCGCTTTCGCCGTCGCGACGCTTGGTACGCTCGCCGCCGCAATCCCGTAACATACGGAAACGGGCAAATTGATAACGGTCACCGCACCGCCCGAAAAAAGTCCGTACAGCGTGACGGCGTTTTCGGCGTATTTGCTAAGCAAACGCACGGCAAGCACGCTATCAAGCAAGCCCGAAAGGGGCAACAGCATTGCGCTGAGCGTAACGGGAACGCTTAAGCGTAAAACGCATTTGATTGCGACCTTGTCCCCGCCCTCTTGCGGTTTTAAGGGGGCAGGTACGCGTTTATACAACACGAGCATAAGCGATAGCGTGAACAGTTCGGACAAAGAAACGGCGAGGAGCAAAAACACGACCGCCTTTTCTACCTCTTCTCTAAAAATATACGCAAACAACAACCCGAACGCCACCTTTACGAGCTGTTCGCACACTTCTGAAAGGGCGGTGGGGAGCATATCGTTTTTGCCTTGAAACCAACCGCGGAACACGGAAATTGCGGACACCAAAAAGACGGACGGCGCAAGCGTAAAATACCCTGCCGTCACCTGTCTGCAATCTTGCGCGCGGGATAAAAGGGGCGCGGTAGCGACCATAACGACGCTCCCTGCCAATCCGATAAACAAAAACAGTTTAATCGCCGTAGAAAAAAGCGGTTTATCCCCCTGCCCTTTGCTGACGCGTTCGGCGGTGAGTTTGGCGATGGACGAGGGTATGCCCGTCGCGGACACCGTAAGTAATAGACAGTATACGGGGTAGACCATTTGATACAAACCAAGTCCGTAGCCTCCGATAAGGTTGGTGAGCGGGATACGGTAAAGCGCGCCGATTACCTTGGCGAGGAATCCTCCGCCTGCGATAATCGCCGCGCCTTTTATAAACGACTCTTTTTTATTGCTTTTTTTCATACGCCTTTCTCTCCCGTTTTAGTATGAGAAAGACCTGTTTTTTTATCCGTTATTCCCCCTTTGTCGTCCGTTTCCTGTATTCCGTGGGTGAAATTTTGTTAATTTTCGTAAAGATTTCGGTAAAATAAACGGCGTTGTTGAAGCCTACTTTTACCGCAACTTTCATTACCGCATCTTCCGTCGTCTGCAAAAGAGTGCATGCGTGTTGCACGCGCACCAAATTCAAATATTGCTTGGGCGTAATTTGAAAAAAGGTTTTAAATTGCGTGATAAAATAACTTTTGCTCATAAACGCGAGATTGGCTAACGTTTCCACGTCGACGTTTTCAATAAAATGTTCGTCGATATACGCTTTTACCGTTTCCATCGCTTTTACGTTGACGATACCCCCCGTTCCGTCGACGAGATTGGACGATTTGGAAAAGACAAGACGCAAAACGTCGATAAACGCTTCGTTAAAAAGCAAGCTACTTTTTACGGTATGATTATACTCTTTTTCTTTTAACTCTTTTGCAATTTGCCTCATTTTGGCGTATATGGGATTGTCGGCATTTTCAAAAGAATAATGAAAATATCCTTCTGCTGTAACGGAATTTTTATTAAACCCCGCCAAGGCGATTTTATCCGCCTCCGCCACGTAATACACGAGCGGTTGCGTTTTTTCCGTGGAATATTGTAAATGCAATTTACTTGAATCCACGACGAACAAGTCGTGCGCCTTTATCGGGAAAAGTTTTTTCCCCACTTCTATAGCGCCCTCACCGCTTTCAAAATAAAACAATTCTAAGGTAGAATGAATATGCCTATGACACTCTTCCTTGGGCGTACTTACCAAACGCTTAAAAGAACAAAGACGCGCAGGAGTGGTATTTTTGCTCTCCTCGGCAAAGGATACGGAAAAAAAATCGTTCATCATCTCGCCTCCTTAACTTATTATACCATATTAAATTTGCCCTGTAAAGAAAAAAAACGAAATTTTGTTATAATATTCAGAAATTTTGTTATACTTTTTTTTAAATTTATGTGTTATAATAGAGGCAAGGTTTTTAATAACCCAAAAAGTTTAGGAGAAAAAAAATTATGAAAATTATCAAACACGACGTTATCAGCAAAAACTTTGACGGACGCGGAAATTGTTGGGGTACGGTTGCAAGACTTCCCGACGGCAGAATCGGCGCGGCTTGGTCGGGCGGTAGAATGGGTCACGTTTGTCCGTTCGGCAGATTAGAAATGGCGACCTCGGTAGACGGGAACAAATTCACTATGCCTTCTATCGTTTTCGACTCCTTGCTCGACGATAGAGACGCAGGTCTTACCGCTTGGGGTGATAAAGTAGTTTTAACGACGTTCAATAACCGCTCGGCTATGCAAAGAGCTTCTTTAAACGGCGGATTTTGGGTGGAAGAACCCGCTTTGAGAGGTATGGCGGAAAGTCATTTAAACCGTATTTCCCCCGAATACGAAGAAAAGTACCTCGGTTCGCTTTTGCTTATCTCTGACGACGGGGAAACTTTTAACGATTTTATTAAAATGCCTATTTCCGCTCCGCACGGACCTATCGCCCTTAAAAACGGGAAATTATTTTACGTAGGACATCCTTTTGATAGGAACACGCATTGGAACGGCGCGCCTTTAAAAGAGGATATCTACGTGATGCAAACCGCTGACGGTAAAAATTGGAGCGAACCGATGGCTATCGCCAAAGGCGAAGATTGTAAAAACTTCTTATTATGCGAACCGAACGTCGTAGAATGTGAAAACGGGGATATTCTCCTTTCGGCGCGCGTACATCCCGACGCAACTCGCGGATACGACCTTTTGGGTATCGCGCTTAGCCGTTCGACGGACGGCGGAAAGACCTTTACGCCTTTTGAAATGACGAGTTTTGAAGGCGCGCCTCCCCATATCTTAAAGCTTAAAAACGGCAAATTGGTGCTTACGTACTCAAGACGCATTATGCCGAAAAAAATCTGCGCGAGAGTTAGCGAAGACAACGGATATACTTGGGGCGAAGAATACTCGCTCATCGACTTAAGCGAATATCTTGATATGGGCTATCCTTCTTCGGTAGAGCTTGACGACGGAAAAATTCTCACCGCGTACTACGCAAGCAACCACTACGCAGATAAAAACCCCGACAACCCCGCAAAATTTGCTTGCGTGACTTGGGAATTGTAAAAAAAACGCAAGAGAAGGATAACTAATTTAATATGTACTTGCTTGTATTCGTATCTGCAATATTTTTATTTTTAAACAATTTAGGCGGTAAAACGAACAAATCGGAAGGCGCTGGAAATATATTAAATATTACGCTCGTCGTAGGCGCGGCGAGTCTTGCGTCTTGGCTTATTTGTCTTATCACCAAACAATCCGTCACGAAAGATATGTTTCTTTTCGCGGGTATTTTCGCCGTCCTGTTCATTACCGGTATGATAGCGATGTATAAGGCGTACACCTGCGGTTCAATGTCCGCAACCTCGCTCTTTGGCAACGCAAGCCTCGTCGTCGTCGTATTGTTTAGCGCACTGTATTTTGGCGACACCATGAACGTTTTCAAAATCATCGGCGTTATCGGCGTACTCGTTTCGTTGACGTTATTGACCTTACCTGAAAAATCGAAGGATAAACAAGAAAGCGTTACAAAACAGCCCTTTAATATCGTTTGGCTGTTGCTGTGCTTGTATATATTATTCATAAACAGCGCAATTTCTATCGCGGGAAAATTCCGTCAAACGCAGGTTGGCGGAGCAAATCCCTTTGCTTATATGGCGCTTTGTTACACGATGACCTTCGTTTTAGGGATTGTCGCATACGCTATAATGCAATGCAAAAAGAACACGCTCAAAACGGATTTTGAAAACGTGAAACAATGCATCCCCTCGCTTGCGATGCAAACAATCGGAAACGCGGGTTCGAATTTGCTCGTTACCTTTTTATCCACGCAAGTCAACGGTGCGATTTTATACCCCGTCAACTCGGGCGTAGGGCTTATCTTAACCGTTCTTTGCAGTTTTATTTTCTTCCACGAAAAGAAGACTTGGCTGAAAATCTTAGGTATCGTACTCGGCGTCGTTGCTATCGTTTTGTTAAATCTTTAACGCGTTGATAATAAAAAAAATAAAAAATTATAAAAAAGGAGAAAAAATATTATGAAAACAGGAATTTACGTACCTTTAATTACGCCGTTCAAGAAAAACGGTGAGGTAGACTACGAGGGATTGGCAAAAGCTACGAAGTTTGCGATTGCAAAGAACGTGGACGGTATTTACGCCGTAGGCGGTTCGAGCGAATTTTGTCTTTTGACGATGGAAGAAAGAAAGCGTTGTTTGGAAGTAATCATCGCCAACGCAGAAGGCAAAGAAGTTATCGCGCACGTTGGTTCGCAATCGACGGCACAATCGGTAGAGCTTGCAAAACACGCTAAGGAAGCGGGCGCAAGTATGCTTTCGGCGGTTGCTCCCTACTATTTCGGCTATACCTTTGCGCAAATTAAGGACTATTTCCACAAAGTTGCGCACGCAACCGATTTGTACTTGATGATTTACAACGCGGCGCAAGCGCGTTCGTACAGCTTGGAAGAAATGAAAGAACTTTTGGAAGACGAAAAAATTTCCGCGGTAAAATACACGGGATATAATTTCTATTTCTTGGAAAGATTAATTCAAGCGTACCCCGACAAGAAGTTCTACACGGGCGCAGACGAGGCGTTCTTGGCAGGCACGGCGGTTGGCGCGCACGGCGCAATCGGCACTACCTACAATTATTACGCGGAAAAATACGTGGAAGCAAGACAACTCTTCTTGCAAGGCAAAAATGCGGAAGCGTTGGAAATCATTCATAAACTCAACGATATTACCGAAGCGGTTATCACGTGTGGCAATACCATTGCGGCGACCAAGTACGTAATGACTTTACAAGGGCTTGATATCGAACCTATTTCCCGCGAACCCTTCTCCCCGCTTACCGACAAAGACAAAGCAACTCTTGAAAAGGCTTATAAAAACACGAAATTTTAATAGCGAACCCAAAAAGCTCGAAAACACAAAACGACCGCGTCGTTTATCTTGGCGATACCAACGAAAAATTAAGCTGGAGAAACCAACGACAAATGGTTGGTTAGCGAAGACAAAGGCGTAATATGAGCAATATAAAGAAATATTATATATTCGCTACGCTGTTTTCCGTAGGGATTATGTTTTGCACGGGAGCGATTTTACAAACTTTTTTATTGCAAGCAGGTTTTAGCGAACAACAGGTGTATATCTTTAATTCCTTCATTCAAATCGTACAGACTGTGATGCTGGGCGTAAGGATACAATAAATAATGAAAATTAAGGAGAACTTATTATGTGGAAAGGAACGCTTGACACTTTACAAAACTGCCCCTACCTTTCAGGGGAAACGAAAAACGCGATAACGGAATTTATCCAAAAGAACGACATGAAAACGTTGCCTTGCGGTAAATACCCGTTAAACGACACCGATTTCGTCAACGTCGTATCCGTACAAACGAAGGAAAGCGACGGCGTGTTCGAGGCGCATAAAAAATACGTCGACGTATTCTATATGATTACGGGCGACGAGCGCGTAGATTATAGCGAAACCGTCGATGAAATGACCAAAGACTATGTCGAGGCGGACGATTATTTCTTATGCACGGCGAAAAATATCGACTCTACCTATTCCCGCGAAAAGGAATTTTGCGTATTGGACACGGAGGAGTTGCATAAGCCGAGCGTTTGCATCGAACAACCGACGCAAATCAAAAAAGCGATATTTAAAATTTGCAAAAATCCGACGAAATAATAAAATATATGGATAGTAAAACGACAAAGAGCGTTGACCGAAAAGTCAACGCTCTTTGTCGTTTGTTTACACGCTTTGATTATTCTTCTTTAATTGCTTCCGCAGGACATTCAGCCGCGCAAGCGCCACAACCTACGCAAACGTCTTGATTGATAACGTAAATCCCGTTATCTCCCATAGAAATTGCCTCGACAGGGCAGGTACTTTCACACGCGCCACAAGCTACGCAAGCGTCCGTAATTTTATATGCCATAACCGTTTACCTCCGATTGATTTTCTATTATTATATCACATATTTTTTTATTAGTAAAGGTTTTCCACGCAACTTTCCCCGAAAAATTTTTCCTTTTTTTCGTTTGTTCGGGATAAATCGTTTAGGTATACACACTTGCGGAATACGTTTCGCGGTATTCTTTGGGCGTTTGCCCCGTTTCCTTTTTAAACACGCGCATAAAATAATATTCGTCTACAAACCCCACTTCGCGCGCAATTTGTTTCACCGTGTCCAGTTGCGAAAGTAACTTTTTTTTAGCAAGCGTAATCCGTATGCCGTTGATATACGCTTTTAAAGTTTTACCCGTACGCTCGTTAAAAATGCGGGATAAATATTTGGGGTTGTAACAAAACCTTTCCGCGAGCGAAAGTAGGGTAACGTCCGTCGTGGCGTTCAAGCGAATAAAAGCAAGCAATTCGTTAAAACGGATATCCGCCTGCACCGTCGGCGCTTGCGCGTATTGTCTTACTATTTCCCCAAAAAACGCCGTCGTGAGCGCGTTGAGGATAATCTCCCCGCCCTGCTCGAAATAATAATGATTGACTTGATTTAAGAAAAGGGTAACTCGTTCGGGGTTGTAAAGCAAGAAATGTTGCGCGAAAAAGCCCCAATTTTCGTTTTCCTCGCAAAAGCGTACAGCCTCCGTTTTGTCATCGAAAATCTGCATTTGACAATCGAAATGCAACCAATAAAAGGTGCTCGACGTCGGTTTCGTTCCCGCCTGCCAAATACCTTTAAAATGGAATAGCATCTCGTCTTTTCTTACTGCGCTTTCCCCGTTTTGTTCCATATACAACTCCCCCTCCTGCACGAAAAAAAGTTCGTGCGCGTGAAGAATACGGGCAATGTGTTTTCTCGGTGTTTTGCTCACCGATTTTCCAGCCGATAGAAACTTAAATCCTGCTTGTAAATTTATCGCAATGTATTTCATACGTATATTATAACATATTTTTTTAAAAAAAGTAACTTTTTTCTATCATAGTTTGCGTTTTTTCTATTGAAATATATAATTTTTTTTATTATAATGTATTTACTAATTTATTTTTTGAGGTAAAAAAATGAAAACTTTCTCTTTAAAAGAAAGTCGGATTACCGACGGATTTTGGGCAAACAGACAAAAAATCAACGCGGAAAATACCATTCCTGCGGTGTACAACCGTTTCAAAGAAACGGGCAGATTTGATGCGTTAAAGTGCGAAAAGAAAGAAACCCCTTCACATGTTTTTTGGGATTCGGACGCGGCGAAATGGTTAGAGTCGGCGGCGTATTTGCTTTCCAGAAAGGAAGATAAGCAAATCCGCGCTTGGTACGACGAGGCGGTGGAAGATATTTGCAAAAACCAACGCGAAGACGGATATTTTAACAGTTATTTCCAAGTCTACGCGCCTGAGAAAATTTTCACGGCACGCCACGACCACGAGCTTTACTGCGCAGGGCATCTTTTCGAGGCGGCGGTTGCAGGAAAGAAATACTTAAACGACGACAGACTTTTAAAATTTTCCGAAAAGTACGTGGATTATATTTACGAGCGGTTCGTCGAAAAGCAGGACACGGCGTTTTTAACGCCCGGGCATCAAGAAATTGAATTGGCATTACTGAAATTATACGAACTTACGGGCAAAGAAAAATACAAGGAATTATCCTCCTACTTCTTGGAAAAACGCGCTAATAACGAAAAAGACCTCAACGACGACATTCTCGAACGGTGGGGTGGAATTGACATCACATTGACGGGCACGCCTATTCGCAAGCAAACGGAAGCATTTGGACACGCCGTACGCGCAATGTATTTATATATCGCAATGGCGGATATGGCAAGAATTACGGGTGATGAAGAATTGCGCAAGGTGACGGAAAGATTGTTTGAAAGCGTCACGGAAAATAAAATGTATATCACGGGCGGTATCGGCAGTACCAATCACGCCGAACGCTTTACCGTGCCCTATCATTTGCCCAACGAAACGTCGTACGCGGAAACGTGCGCGGCGGTTGGTTTGGCGTTCTTTTGCGACCGTATGCAAAAATTAACGGGCGAGGCGAAATACGGTCACGTATTCGAGCGCGTGCTGTATAACGGTATTTTATCAGGCATATCTTTAGACGGCGAAAGCTTTTTCTACGTCAATCATATGGAATTCCAGACGAGTTGCGACTTATTATTGAAAGACGGACGGGCAAATCCTAATAGACAAAAAGTATTTAACACCTCTTGCTGTCCTCCCAATATTTCCCGTTTCATCGAACAGTTACCCTCCTTTATTTGGTACGCCGACGAGGAGAAAAACGAGCTTATCTTGTCGCAATATATCTCCTCTTCCCTTTCGAACGACTTCGTGGACGCTTCCATAACTTCTTCTTTCCCGCAAAGCGGAAAGGTTTGCGTCAAAGTAAATTCCAAGGGCAAGAACATTACCTTAAAACTTCGTATTCCCCATTGGTGCGATAAGAAGTTTGAAAACGCAAAAGACGGGTATCTCGTTTACGAGGGCGTATTTAACGGCGAAGAAATTTGCGTAGATTTTGACATGCGTGTTAGAAGAACGTTCGCAAACGCGCACGCTTGGGAAAACACGGGCAAAACGGCTGTTACCTACGGTCCTATCGTTTTGTGCGCGGAAGGCCAGGACAACGACGTGAATTTGGGTAGAATTGCTATCGGTTGCACGAAAGACGCCGTCGTAGAAAAGACGGACGACGATTTTGCTATTCGCGTTACCATTCCCGCGTATACCATTAAAAACGCTAAATCGTTGTATACCTTCGACTCGCCCGAATACGAAGAACATTCTTTGCGTATGGTTCCTTATTTCACTTGGTCGAACCGTGGCGTCAACGATATGCGTATTTGGTTCTCCTTTAAAAGATAATAAAAACCCGAGGTATAAAAAATGAAAAACTTCTCTTTAAAAGACAGTCGGATTACCGACGGATTTTGGGCAAACAGACAAACGATTAACGCGGAAAATACCATTCCTGCCGTTTACAACCGTTTCAAAGAAACGGGCAGATTTGATGCGTTAAAGTGCGAAAAGAAAGAAACCCCTACTCATATTTTTTGGGATTCGGACGTAGCGAAATGGTTGGAATCGGCGGCGTATTTGCTTTTCAGAAAGGAAGATAAACAAATTCGCGCTTGGTACGACGAGGCGGTGGAAGATATTTGTAAAAGCCAACGCGAAGACGGGTATTTTAACAGTTTTTTCCAAGTTTACGAACCTGACAAAATTTTTACGGTACGCGATAAGCACGAACTTTACTGCGCCGGGCATCTTTTCGAGGCGGCGGTTGCGGGAAAGCAATACTTAAACGACGACAGACTTTTAAACTTCTCTGAAAAATACGTGAATTATATTTACGAACGGTTCGTAGAAAAGAAGGACGCGTCTTTCCGTTCGCCCGGTCACGAAGAAATTGAGTTGGCTTTGCTGAAATTATACGAACTCACGGGCAAAGAAAAATATAAAGAATTATCCGCATTTTTCATCGATATGCGCGGAACGGAAGAAGACTTAGCGCATTTAGGCGACGCGTATTATACGAAAACCCCCAGTTACGCGCAAGCGCAATGTCCTGTAAGAGAACAAACGGAAGCGATGGGACATTCGGTTCGCGCGACCTATTTATATATTGCGATGGCGGATTTGGCAAGAATTACGGGCGATAAGGAATTGCGCGAGGCGACGGAGAAACTTTTTGAGAACATCGTCGACAAAAAAATGTATATCACGGGCGGTATCGGTTGTACGAACGTGGGCGAACGCTTTGCGTCGGCGTATCATCTTCCCAACGCGACTTCGTATACGGAAACGTGCGCGGCGATTGGTTTAGCGCTCTTTTGCGACCGTATGCAACAATTGACGGGCGAAGCGAAATACGGTCACGTCTTTGAACGCGCCCTTTATAACGGTGTTTTATCGGGAATTTCCTTGGACGGCGATAAATTCTTCTATACCAATCCTTTGGAAATGGATATTGACTTATTCCGCTACAACCGCGCGCTCTTAACGGCACAGTCGTATACCCCTATCCCCGAACGCGTAAAAGTATTCGGTTGTTCTTGCTGTCCTCCGAACATCACCCGTTTCATCGAGGAATTGCCCTCCTTTATTTGGTACGCCGACGAGGAGAAAAACGAACTTATCTTGTCGCAATATATCTCGTCCTCCCTTTCGAACGACTTCGTTGACGCTTTCGTAAGTTCTTCTTTCCCCCAAAGCGGAAAGGTTTGCGTAAAAGTAGATTCCAAGGGCAAGAAAATCACGTTAAAGCTTCGTATCCCTCAGTGGTGCGATAAGAAGTTTGAAAACGCGAAAGACGGGTATCTCGTTTACGAGGGCGTATTTAACGGCGAAGAAATTTGCGTAGATTTTGAAATGAAAGTAAAATTGGCGTACGCAAACGGCAACGTTTGGGAAAATTCGGGCAGAACGGCGGTTACCTACGGTCCTATCGTATTCTGCGCAGAAGGCAAAGACAACGATTTCGCTTTACCCAAAGTTGCGATTAGCGACGCCCAAAACGCCGTGCTTGAAAAAACGGAGGACGGGTACGCGTTACGCTTACAATTACCTGCGTATCTTCTCAAAAACACCAAGGCGCTGTATACTTTTGAATCGCCCGAATACGAAGAAATTACGTTACAAATGATTCCTTACTTCGCTTGGGCGAACCGTGGCGAAAACGATATGCGCGTTTGGTTTCCCTATAAAAGATAATAAAAAAAATAATAAAAAACAGAGGTATAAAAAAATGAAAAACTTTTCTTTAAAAGAAAGTCGGATTACCGACGGATTTTGGGCAAGCAGACAAACACTCAACGCGGAACACACCATTCCCGCCGTTTACAAGCGTTTTAAAGAAACGGGCAGATTTGACGTGTTAAAGTGCAAAAAACAAGATCCTCCTACCCATTACGGTTCGGATTCGGACGTGGCGAAATGGTTGGAGGCGGCGGCGTATTTGCTCTCGCGCAAAGAAGATAAACAAATTCGCGCTTGGTACGACGAGGCTGTAGAAGATATTTGCAAAAATCAACGCGAAGACGGATATTTTAACAGTTATTACCAAACTTATGAACCTAATGAGATTTTCACGAAACGCGGTGACCACGAGCTTTACTGTGCAGGACATCTTTTTGAGGCGGCGGTTGCAGGGAAAGAATATTTAAACGACGATAGACTTTTACGCTTTTCCGAAAAGTACGTAGATTATATTTACGAACGGTTCGTGGAAAAACAGGATACGGGATTCGTCACCCCCGGTCACGAAGAAATTGAATTGGCTTTATACCGTTTATACAACCTCACAAAAGTAGAAAAATACAAAACGCTTGCCAACCATTTCTTAAACGTACGCGGACACTACGACCAATGCAACGAACCGTACAACCATTCCATACTCGACTCGCAAAACCATTTGCCTATTAGAGAGCAAACGGAAGCGGTAGGTCACGCCGTTCGCGCAATGTACTTGTATATTGCGATGGCGGATATGGCAAAATTGACGGGCGACGAGGAATTGCGCAAAGCGACGGAAATATTGTTTGACGACGTCACCCAGAAAAAAATGTATATCACGGGCGGTATCGGCAGTAGCCATCACGGCGAACGCTTTACCGTGCCCTACGATTTAGAGAATTACACTTCTTACGCGGAAACGTGCGCGTCCATAGCTTTTGCGTTTTTCTGCGACCGTATGCAACAATTGACGGGCGAAGCGAAATACGGTCACGTCTTTGAGCGCCTCCTTTACAACGGCATTTTATCGGGCGTTTCTTTAGACGGCGAACACTTTTTCTACGTCAACCCCTTAGAAATGCAAAACGAAAGAAAATCCTTCTTTGCGGGACACCAAGTTCCCTTCGTGCACTCGCCTCTTTCTAAACGCATAAAAATGTTTGATTGTGCTTGCTGTCCTCCTAATATCGTCCGTTTTATCGAACAGTTACCCACCTATATTTGGTACGCTGACGAGGAGAAAAACGAACTTATCTTGTCGCAATATATCTCGTCCTCCCTTTCGAACGACTTCGTTGACGCTTCTATAACTTCTTCCTTCCCCCAAAGCGGAAAGATTTGCGTTAAAGTAGATTCCAAGGGCAAGAAAATTACCTTAAAACTCCGTATCCCTCAGTGGTGCGATAAGAAGTTTGAAAACGCAAAAGACGGTTACCTCGTTTACGAAGGCGTATTTAACGGTGAAGAAATTTGCGTAGACTTTGAAATGAAGGTAAGATTGGCGTACGCAAACGGCAACGTTTGGCAAAATTCGGGCAGAACGGCGGTTACCTACGGTCCTCTCGTATTCTGCGCGGAAAGCACGGACAACGATTTCGCTTTAGCTAAGGTTGCGATTAGCGACGCCCAAAACGCCGTGCTTGAAAAAACGAACGACGAGTATGCGTTACGCTTACAATTACCTGCGTATCTTGTTAAAAACACCAAGGCGTTGTATACATTTGAATCGCCCGAATACGAAGAATGTTCCTTGCAAATGGTTCCCTATTTTGCTTGGGCAAACCGCGAAGACGGCGATATGCGCGTTTGGTTTCCCTATAGAAAATAATTCCTTTTTCTAATAAAAACTTACCCCCGTTGCCGAGTATCGGCAACGGGGGTATTCTTTCTAAAAGTTTCGTAACGCTCGAACGGTTTCCACCGTCAAACGCGCGCTTCGTTTTATTTCTTCCTCGGTATTATTTTTTCCAAAACTCAACCGTACGCTTTGCTTTGCCCATACGTCGTCTTTTCCCATCGCCGTCAAAACGTGGCTCGGTTTTACCGACGCACTTGCGCAAGCCGAACCCGCCGAAAGGCATACACCGTTTAAATCCATTTTGTATAAAAACGTGGTATTGTCTACGCCCTCGAAACGCAAATTCAACACGGACGGCAGGGCGTTTTCCCTATCCCCGTTTTGCGTTACGCCGTCCAAACAAGAAATTTCTTGCAAATACAAGCGGACGAGTTTTTTTATCTTCTCGTTATTTTCCGACATTTCTTCACGCGCCAAAGCGTAAGCCTCGGCAAGCCCCACGACGCCCGCCACGTTGACCGTTCCGCCACGCATACCGCGTTCTTGCTCGCCACCGCCGACGAGTTTGGCGATTTTGACGCCGTTTTTAATATACAATACGCCCGCGCCTTTCGGTCCGTAAAATTTATGCGCGGAAAAGGACAATATATCCGCCTGATTTTTTTGCATATCTATCGGCATATACGGCGCGCCCTGTACGGCGTCGGTGAAAAACAACGCGCCGTTTTTATGCGCAAGCGCGCAAGCCTCGTCTATCGGTTGCAATACCCCCGTTTCGTTGTTCGCCGTCATCAAACACACGAGCGCAGTATCGGGCGTGATTGCCTCTTCCAACGTATTCAACGCAACCCTGCCCCCCTCGTTTACGGGTAAAACCACCACTTCAAAACCCTCTTTTTGCAAGCGCTCCGCCGAAGATAATACGGCGTGGTGTTCTATTGACGAAAGCACGATTTTTTTTCTGCCTTCGCCCCGTTTTGCGTACGCTCCGCCAAGCATTGCCCAATTATCGCTTTCCGTTCCGCCTGAAGTAAAATACACTTCGTTTTTGCGCGCGCGGATAAGCTCGGCGACTTTATCACGAGCGTCGTCTACCGCCTGCATCGCTTTTCTTCCGAACGCGTGCGGGGAATCGGCGTTGCCGAAGGTATCCGTTAAATAGGGCAACATTTTTTCAAGAACTCTTTTATCCAACGGCGTAGTCGCCGCGTGGTCTAAATAAATCGGTGTATCCATAGCTTTTATTATACGGTTTTTTTTATCGTTTGTCAATATAAAACGTCACGCTTTCTTTAAATTCAAACCAAACGGCGAAAGCTCCGCAATTAAAACGGAGCTTTCGCCGTTACATTCAAAAAGTTTTTATTATTCTTCGACGTTCCTTTCACTCTCCGTTTTTTCTTCCTCAACGACGACGGGTAAAACAACTGTTTTTTTATATTTTGCAAATTCAGGGAAATAAGATATCAAATGTCCTGCAATCGCCAATAAAGCAAGTGGCAACAATCCAACTGAAGCGGTTGTGAACCAAACGGAAAGCACTTCTGTAAATGCGCCGACCCTCGCCCTGATAAGAAATACGACGTTTACGATTAAATCAATAACTAATATTATCAAAGAAACGGACATAAATTCTTTTCTATCGTAAATTTTATTCGCTTCCGATTCCGCAAATACACTCGTAATCCATTTACAATAATAGAAGAAAATCACGGCATACATAATTTCCAACACCAAAATTTTATACAGCGTATACCACCCTGCTTCTACGGAAAGATTTATGTAAGAAAACAAAATGTCCAGCCCCTCAATAATACCCGAAACAACGGGGCGTATAGCATAACTACTCATTAAGATGAGAATCAAACATTCTACCAAAAAATACGTTGCCGTTTTTAATAAATGCGCTACGGAAATTTTTTTATTTTGTTCTAACTCCAACAATACCTTACCGATTGTAAAAAGTATAATCGCCATTACGCAAGCGAAAAACGCGAATTCCGTAATTTTCGTTTCTTGCAAAATATTCGCCAACAAAAAATAGACGATACAATGTTTTAAAATGGAAAACGCACAGCTTTGCGCACCCACTTCTTTCACTCCCTTTTCGTAATGCTTAAAAAAGAAAAATAAATCCTTTAATTTTAAAACGCATTTTACTCCTATTGTCAAATACAAAACGGAATGAGCAAAATTTGCCAAATAATAATACCACATTACCGCTTTGAAAGACAATATATCGAATAAACCGTCAAAAACGCTTAAAACGGTAATCGTTTTTCCTTTTACGGAACAAAATCCTGCAAAAAACGCAATCAATAATAACAAATTGGCAATAATCCAAATTACTTTCACACTAAGCCCGTTCGCTTTCTTTTCCTGTTTCGGGCTTATTTCTTCCTTTTTTATCGTTTCCATTTTTAACGCCCTCTTTAATTACACAATATCAAAATCCTCAGGATTGTAAAACGTACCCGTCGGCATATTGACAACGGTATTGTTAATCTCAAAAATTTCACATTGCATTAATTCTACTGCTTCCACTTTACTGTTATACTCGCTCTTCGTATCTACCCCCGTGGGAATCGTTTCGCGATATTCCCCCGACATATCGAAATACAACGATATAAACGGATTTTTCGGCGCGCTTAAATTCACCGTGAAATCCACGGAAAGCGACGCGTCTTTAGGAATATCTGCGTCAACGTCCTCAACGCCTAAAAACAAAGCGACCAAGCCTTCTCCGTGTGATTCCCGTAAAGTATACGTATCGCCCGAACGGTAGAACATTTTTTCATCCTCGTTTTGCAACATATACGAACCAATCGTAGTCATTATTCCAAAGTTGGCGCCATTAACCGTATGCATAAGCTCCAACATACTCGCATCTTCATATTCCGAAAAATCTATCCACTTATGCTTAATCGGCTCAAAATTTATCTCTTCTTGGTCGATAGAATTGCCTTCTGCGTC
This sequence comes from Clostridiales bacterium, assembly GCA_015069285.1. Classification (GTDB taxonomy): domain Bacteria; phylum Bacillota; class Clostridia; order Christensenellales; family Borkfalkiaceae; genus Scatosoma. Next base: position 76,198 of record SVIX01000001.1, read on the forward strand.
CTTCGCGCGAATTGCTATCGTATATTCCTCAATATAGACCAAGAAATGCGTATCGTCTACGTATAATTTTTCTTTAATTCTAATGGTGGAATGACTCGTCGCTCTATTGGTATACATTCCGCCTTCCCCCTGTTCGCTTTTCGTTTGAATATACGCGTCCACCTCGTAGTAGGATGCCGTTTCCGTGAAATAACACGTCATTTCGCGCTCCATAGACGCGCCCACCCTTTGCTCTTGCCCGTTAAAATTTACTTCTTGCGACATACCAAAGGACGTTGAAATTCGAAAGCTTCCGCTCGTATAATCTTTTACCGTCGTTTCCGCTAACGCGTTACCGCTTTCCGTGTAAACGACAGGCTCCGTTTCATTACCCGACTTTTCCGACATCCAAGCAAGAACTTCTCCAAGCTCTTCTATGGTTGTGAATTCTTCCGCTACGCCGTTACCCGCGCCCGCAATAGAAAAAGTTTGTTTTTTCGATAAAAATACCGAACCCACAACAAGTACTGCGCATACTATCCAAGAAAGGTACTTTTTCATTTCTTTCCTCCACATAAAAATATAAAATGCATAAAGTATGATTAGATAATTTAATCATTATAATAATTATAGAATAATAAACTTAATTTGTCAAACCTTTTGAATAAGTTTTTTGATATTTTATAGGCAGGAGAAAAATGAAATGATTAAATTACTTGAACTTAGAACGGAAAAGAATATTTCACAACGAGGAATAGCGAAAGAGCTACATATTAGCCAAGGAACTTATAATAATTGGGAAAACGGAAAAACGCAACCGTCTATCGAGCAACTAATCGCCTTAGCTGATTTTTTTGAAGTATCGGTAGATTATTTAATCAGTCATTCCGACGATTACGGAACGATAGGCATAAAGACGTCACCTTTACTGTCAAACGACGAGCAACAATTCCTAACTTATTTCCGCGCGCTATCGGTAGAAGCGAAAAACGCGCTATTGAAATTCCTTTCGCATATATAAAAAATTACCGCCACGCTTTTTAGCGTGGCGGTCGTATCGTGTTTAGGATTAGTCCATTTTTTCAAGCAATCTTAAATCGATTCCCTTTTCGCCGATTTTAATAATTTCTACTTTTACTTTATCGCCGATGTTGAGTACGTCTTCCACTTGGTTGACGCGTTGTTCGGAAAGCTTGGAAATGTGAATCATTCCGTCTTTACCGGGCGCAAATTCTACGAACGCGCCGACTTTCGACAAAATTCTCACGACAACGCCGACGAACATATCGCCAACTTCAGGGTCGTGCGCAATCGATTCCACAATCGCTTTCGCGCGGTTCGCATTCGCCACGTCGCCGTAGCAAGCGACGCATACCGTTCCGTCTTCTTCGATGTCAATCTTCGTGCCCGTTTGTTCGATAATCTTGTTGATAACCTTACCTTGTTTGCCGACGACGTCGCCAATTTTTTCAGGATTAATTTTGAAAGTGATAATCTTCGGTGCGTAATCGGAAAGCTTTTCGTTTACAGCAGGGATACATTCGAGCATCTTATTCAAAATAAATCTTCTGCCTTCTTGCGCTTGCGCGATTGCGTCGAGCATAATTTGTTCGGAAATACCTTTAATCTTGATATCCATTTGGATAGCCGTGATACCCTTTTCCGTACCCGCTACCTTAAAGTCCATATCGCCGAGGAAGTCTTCCAAACCTTGAATATCCGTCATAATGACGTACTTACCCGTTTCGGGGTCTTTAATCAAGCCCATAGCGCAACCTGCAACGGGCGCTTTGATGGGAACGCCTGCGTCCATAAGCGCCATCGTCGAACCGCAAACGGACGCCATCGACGACGAACCGTTGGAGGACATAATATCCGATACCACGCGGATTGCGTACGGGAATTGGTCGGGTTCGGGAATTACGGGAACGAGCGCGCGTTCTGCAAGCGCGCCGTGACCGATTTCACGACGACCGGGGCTTCTAAGCGCCTTTGCTTCGCCCGTACAATAGCCGGGGAAGTTGTATTGGTGCATATATCTCTTTTCTTCTTCTTCGTCAAGACCTTCCATTCTTTGCGCTTCGCCGAGCATACCGAGCGTACAAGTGGTAAGGGCTTGCGTTTGACCTCTCGTGAATACAGCCGAGCCGTGTACTCTGGGAAGAACGCCGTGTTCGCACCAGATAGGACGAACTTCTTTCAAGCCTCTGCCGTCGGGACGGATACCCTTATCGAAAATCTTCGCGCGAACGATGCCTTTTACGATATAGTAAATGGAATCTTTTACTTCGCGCATTTGGTCGGGATAAATTTCCGCGAAATGTTCGATAATTTCTTGTTCCGCAAGATTTTGTCTTGCCTGTCTTTCTTGTCTATCGAAAGTATCGAGCGCTTGTTCCAACTTCGCGTAGCCGTATTCTCTAACCGCCGCGTCCAAATCTTCGGGAATATGGTACAATTCCATTTCTTTCTTGGGTTTGCCCGCGACTTTTGCGATTTCTTCAATCCACGCGCATACCTTTTTGATTTCTTCGTGACCGTACATAATCGCGCCGACCATTTCCGCGTCCGTTACTTCTTTCGCGCCCGCTTCAATCATAAGGATTGCGTCTTTCGTACCTGCAAGGGAAAGGTGAATGGTGCTCTTTTCCTTTTCTTCCACCGTAGGGTTGATGATATATTTTCCGTCGATACAACCTACGATAACCGAACCCGTAGGACCTGCCCAAGGAATATCGGAAATAGAAAGGGCTACGGACGAACCAATCATCGCCAAAGGCTCGGGCGCAATATCGGGGTCAACGGAAAGCGCCGTCGCTACGACGACTACGTCGTTGAAAATTCCCTTCGGGAATAAGGGACGGATAGGTCTGTCAATCAAACGGCTAACCAAAATCGCTTTATCGGACGCTCTGCCCTCGCGCTTTTTGAAACCGCCGGGGATTTTACCTACGGCGAACATTTTTTCTTCATAGTCTACCGAAAGCGGGAAAAAGTCCATTCCTTCTCTCGCCGTTTCCGACATACATACGGTTACGTTTACCGCCGTGTCACCACAGCGTACGAGGCAAGCGCCGTTCGCTTGTTCGGCGTATTTACCGATTTCTACGATAAGTTCTTTGCCTGCATAGTCCATTCTAAATTCTTTGTAATTGCTTAAATCCGGCATAATAATTTTTCTCCTTTTCTCTTCTTTGTTTGTTCTTGTCCACGAACGCAACCGTTGCGACCGTGGGAATTACGAATGAAGGCGTTTTCAAACTTGCCGTAGCTTGTCCGCGCTACTTCCCCCGTATATACACGAAAAAGAGCGAGTTAAAACCCCGCTCTTTCGCGTTTCAAATTATTTACGAAGTCCTAACGCTTCGATAATTGCTCTATATCTTTGAATATCCTTTTCTTTAAGATAGTCGAGCAAGCCTCTACGTTTACCTACCATCTTCAAAAGACCGCGACGGGAATGGTTGTCCTGCTTGTGCGTTTTGAGGTGTTCGTTGAGGTGGTTGATTCTTTGCGTGAGCAAAGCAATCTGTACTTCGGGCGAACCCGTGTCGCCTTCGTGGGTTGCATACTTTACAATAATTTCGTTCTTTTCCATTTCTTTTTATCCTCCTATGGAATGTTATCTCGTATCTCAAAGGGTATCGTGGAGAATCGAAACTCTTTGAAACCGTTGCTATTATTGTACCACATTCTTTTGCGAATGTAAAACAATTTTCACCGCTTTTTTCTTTTTTTTACGCGTTTACTCAAAAAATTTGCGTTTATTGGCAATTAAACCGTCTACGCCTTGAATATAAGTGCGCAAATCTTTAGGCGCGCCCAAACGGTTTATTAGCCCTTTTTCCGTAAAAACGCGTTTGGATATACCGTTTGCGCCGACGGCTAAATTATCCGCCGTTTCTTCCATTACGTCGATATTATACACGCAAGCTTTTCCCGCTTTCGTCCAACCCACGTTTTCGTTGTTGCCCGCTTGGTATTTTTGACGGTACATATAGTAGGGCAAGTACCCGTTTTGCGACAAAACACGACGAGAAGACGCTATCATTTCCGAAATGAAATTGTTTTCAATATAGGAAATTTCTTCTTTGAGTTTCGCGCCCGATTTCAAGGACAAACAATGCACCGTGATATTATCCGCGCCCGTGTCCACCGCTTTTTGAACGCCCCTTTCAAACGTTTGCACGTCTTCCCCTTCTAATCCCGCTATCAAATCGATATTGACGGTAAAATCGTATTTCTTGCTCATTTCAAACGCCTTGTAAAAATCCGCTACCGTATGTTTGCGCCCGATAGCTTTTAGCGTTTCGTCCGAAAAGGTTTGGGGGTTGATACAAATTCTCGTCACGCCAAAGTCTTTAAGCAGTCGCAACTTTTCTTCCGAAAACACGTCGGGACGACCTGCCTCCACCGTGTACTCCACCCTCTTTTTCGCGCCGTCAAAAACGCCTTCCACCGCTTTTAATACCCGTTCTAAATCGGGAGAATCGAGCGCGAACGGCGTTCCGCCACCGATATATACGCTACGCAAATTTTTTACGCTTTCTATCGACGCTTGCGTTTCGCGTTCTAAACAGTCGAGGTATTCGGGTAAAAAGGAACGGGTTTTGTCTATCGGCGCGGTGATAAACGAACAGTAAGCGCATTTGCTCGGACAAAAGGGTAAAGACACGAAAAAATCGGTATTGTCGTCCCGTTTTTGGTATATCCCCTTTTGCGTATCGAGGATTTGCTCCACGAGCGAAATATTATCCTCTTGCACCTGCATACGACGAAAAAGCGCGGTAAAGTCGTGACCGTTTTCTATTTCCGTGTACGCAAGTTTGGTAGGGCGTATGCCCGTAAGCGCGCCCCAAGGCATTTTTTCGCCGTACTTTTCGCTTAAAATTTCGTACAAACGGAGCTTAGCGAAACGGCGTTCTAAACGCTTGAAAACGAGTTCGTTTTCCGCCTTTTCGCTATCCGCAAAGGAAAACTTCTCACCGTCCACTTCAAACGCGTTATAAAACACCCCTTCCTCAAAACGGAAAGAATGTACGATAAATTGTGGACGCGTCTTAAACAGGCGCGCCACGTCCAATAATTCGTTTTCCAAAAAAGTACAATTCGTCGTGAGCATATTTTTCCTCGTATGTATACAAATGGTCAAGGGGATAATTTCCTCGACCTTTTGCTTTCGTTTACACGAGCCGAAGGCGCGCGTAATTTTTATAAATCCGTCAAAAACGGGTTGGTTTTGCGTTCGGTGGCTATCGTCGTTTGTTCGCCGTGACCTGCGTATATCGGCATATCCTCCATAACGCAAATGCGTTTTAGGCTTTGGCGCAGGGCGCGTAAATCGCCCGTCGGGAAGTCGGTGCGCCCGATACTGCCTGCAAAGAGCGTATCGCCCGTGAATAGGTGTTTACCGCCTTGTTCGTCCGTGACGAGGTAACACGCGCTACCCGCCGTATGCCCGGGGGTGGCGATAACTTGAACGCGTATTCCGCAAAGCTCTATTTCTTGCCCGTCTTTTAGGGTTTCCGCCACCGTGTACGCACTTCGGGGCGCGCCGAAAAAGGAAAATAAATCGGCGTTCGTTCCGATAAGCGGTTTTTCCTTATCCAAACAAAGCACTTTTGCGCCGGACTCTTGTAAGCCTTGCACGCCTTCGACGTGGTCGAAGTGACAATGCGTTAAAAGCACGAAACGCGCCGTTAAACCGAGCTTTATTAGCTCCGCTTGAACGCGGGGCTGAGCAGGGTCGATAACGACGGCGTTTTGGTTGTCTGCGGTGAGGACGTAAGCGTTCGCGCCGAAACCGCGTGGTGAAATTTGAATAATTTTCATAGCTATTATATCAAGTATTGAGATACGGCACGCAAAACGGGCAGGACCGCTTACGCGGTGAATAGCGCAACCTTTGGTTGCTTTTCGAAAGGCTTGTTTTTGCGAGGGCTCTTCTCACGCAAGGCAAGGTGAACCTTGCGCTCGGTCACCGTTCGCGCGAGGCTTATGCGCTCACTCATCTCGCCCCTACAAAGCATTATCAATGCTTTGCTTTACGGGTAGCTCGTCCTCAGCAATCCGCAAGGGAATAATTCCCTTGACCTTTTAGTTGGAATACGCCACTTTGGAGCATAGCGACAGCGTCTAAGAAAGATTGTCACGCCTACGGCTCGGGGTAACGGGGCGTTTTTACGATAACGAAGTAATACGGTGGACTTCGTAGATGCGTTTATCCGCTTGCATTTTTTTAATAAGCGAGTCCACTTCTGAAATATCGGTAAGGGAGATAGACGCCTCCAACACCGCGTCGCGGTTTTTGTCTATTCGTCCGTTGATTGCCGTAATGGCAAGTTTCAGTTCGGAAACGACGGAAGAAAGAACGGAAAGCGCGGCGCCTTGGTCGGTTGCGCGAATGGAAATGTTCGCGTTGTATTTTTGTTTCGCGCCTGCCTCGATTTGCCAAGAGGCGGATAAAAGGCGTTCCTGTTCTACGTTTTTAATATTCGGGCAATCGGAGCGGTGAATGACCACGCCTCTACCGCGCGAGGTGTACCCTACGATTTCGTCGCCCGGGACGGGGGAACAGCAACCTGCGAATTTGACGAGCATACCTGCTTGTCCGTTGACGAGTACGCCACCGATATTTTTACCCGTTCCGCCTGCGTGCACTTCAACGGCGTGCGGAATTTCTTTACGGTAATAGTCTATAAGTTTAAATAAAACTTGATTGACGGAAATAGAGCCGTAACCCACGGCGGCAAACATTTCTTCCGTTTCGTTGAACGAAAAACGCTCGGAAATGCGTTTAAAACTTTCTTGCGTAAGAAGCGAAGATAAATTAAATCCGCGTTTTTTCGCCTCGTCTTCAAGTTTGGTTTGTCCAAGGCGGATATTTTCTTCCTTCAATTCGTTTTTATAGAATTGGCGGATTTTTGCCTTGGCGCTAGAAGATTTGACGAATTTAAGCCAATCGCGCGAAGGGCCTTTGGAGTTGGGCGACGTGATGATTTCCACGACGTCCCCTACTTGTAAAGTCGTCGTAAGCGGTACGATTTTAGAATTGACGCGCGCGCCCGTACAGCGGTTTCCTACTTCCGAGTGAATAGCGTACGCAAAATCGACGGGCGTTGCCTCCGGGGGTAAGGAAATAACTTTACCGCGCGGAGTAAACACGAGCAATTCGTGGCTGTAAAGTTCCGTTTTCAGCGCGTCGACGAATTCTTTGGAGTCTTTCAAATCCCCTTCCCATTCCATAACCTCGCGCATCCAAGCAAGACGGTTTTCGAAGTTGTTTTGCGACTCTTCCGTTTTGCCTTCTTTGTACTTCCAATGCGCGGCGATACCGAATTCTGCGATTTTGTGCATTTCTTCGGTACGGATTTGAATTTCAAAGGGTTGTCCGAAGCTCGTCATAACCGTCGTGTGCAACGATTGGTATTTATTGGGTTTGGGGGTAGCGATATAATCTTTAATTCTTCCGGGGAACGGTTTCCACTTTTCGTGAATTTCCCCAAGAACGGTATAACATTCTCTCACGTCTTTGACGATAACGCGCACCGCCGTTAAATCGTAAATTTGGTCTAACGATTTCCCCTTATTTTTCATTTTTTTATAGATGGAATAGAAATGCTTGGGTCTACCGAATACTTCGCCCTCTACGCCGTCGTGTTGCATTAAATCCTTTATTTCTTCTACGATTTTCGCAACGAAGTCTTTGCGTTCGGAAAGCCGTTCCCGAATATTATACACGAGGTATTCGTACGCCTCGGGGTCAAGATATTTTAAGCACAAGTCTTCCAGCTCGCATTTAATTTGCGAAATACCGAGCCGTCCCGCGAGGGGAGCGTAAATTTCAAGCGTTTCGCTTGCCATACGTTGTTGGCGTTCGTGCGATAAAAAATTAAGCGAACGCATATTATGCAATCTGTCGGCAAGCTTGATAATAATTACGCGGATATCCTTTGCCATTGCGACGAAAATTTTACGAAAATTTTCCGCGTCCGCGTCCTCTTGAGATTTAAAAACGATTTTTTCAAGTTTGGTAACGCCACTTACGAGTCTTAAAACTTCCTCGCCGAATTCACGGCAAACGTCCTCTTCCGTCGCGCTCGTATCTTCAATGACGTCGTGCAAAAGCGCCGCCGCTATCGTTTCGGCGTCCAAGCCTAAATCCATAAGAATTTCCGCTACCGCGCAAGGATGAATAAAATACGGCTCACCCGACGCGCGTTTTTGGTTTACGTGCGCTACTTTGGCGTATTCGTACGCCGAAAGCAATTTTTCACAGTCTTTCGCGTCGTAACTACTCTTAATTTTTTTTAACGTCGTTTCCATACAGTTTTCTCCATTTACGCTTCTTCTTTAAGTTCGCATACCTTTCTATATACGGTAGATTGGAAAAGGTCCGCCTTTACGCCTCTGTAAACGGTCAGGCGTCCGTTTTCGAACGCGACCAAACCAAGCTGTAAAAATACGGTCAGCGCAAAGATAAAATCACATTCGTCAAAACCCAAAGCGCGACAAGAATAAGCAAGTTCTTCCGCCGTATTCCCGTTTAAAAGATTGACTTCGCGACGGAGCGCGGAAAAAATCTCCAACATGTGTTCTCTTTCCGTGTTTACTCTTCTCAAAATTTTATATCCGCTAATTTCACCGTTTACGAACACCGTTTTGCCTTGCAAACAGGCGATATTGTAATCGGCGGGCGTATCCAAAAAGATAAAATCTCTATACCCCGACAAATCGACGTCGGGCGTGGGAGAAACGAGCACGGTATTGGCAATATTTCGCGACGCCGGTGTGAACAAATCGCAACCGAATTCGGATAATTCTTCGTAAAAACGCAACGTCCGTCTATCCGAGGCAATCATACAAAGCCCGTAATTACACTCCGCGCGTTTTTCGGCAATCAAACGCCGTATTTCTTGGGTGGAAAGCACCCGTTTTTGACAAGCGACTTCTTCCAAGCTACTGCGGTTCATCATATTGGCAAAAATACTTCGCGTTACGGACGCGCCCGTTTTGCCGTCGTAGAGCAATTCGCGAATTATGCCTTTGACGTAGTCCCTTCCTTTATAGTTGGAAACGGACACGTCGAACACCATCTTCTTTTCCACGTCGCTTTGAATAATTTTCAAATGTTTCAAGCCCGAAAAATAAGTAAGTTCTAAATAGTCGCTTTTGACCGAAAGATGCGGGGACGCCTCTTTATACGGTTTCGCCGAACACGCGCCCGTCGATATACAAAACAGCGGACGGCGGTGTCCTACGCCGTAAGGCTCCATTATCATCAACTCACGCGCAAATTTTTCGGGGAAACGGTCGAAAATTTCTTCGCTGATATAAATTTTAGGTTCAAAATCTTCCTCGGTGTATTTTTCGCCGATTTCCTGATTTAACGCGCGCTCCAACGCGTCGAAATTCTCCACGCGTACGTTTACGCCTGCGGCTTGCGCGTGACCGCCGAATTCTTCTATATACTGCGCGCAATTTTTCAATGCGGTAAAGATATTTATGCTTTCAATACTTCTCGCGCTACCTTTTAAAGTATCGCCGTTTTGCACGAAAAGCAAGGTAGGACGGTTGTACTCCTCCGCAATCCGCGCGGCGACGATACCGATAAACCCTGCGTTCCATTCCTCGTCCCAAAGCATAATCACGTTGCCGTACGCGCCCTTTTCGTTGAGTTTTTTCTTTGCGGAAAGGTATAATTCGTCGCAACATTTTTGGCGTTGCGTATTATAAAGGCAAAGCTTTACGGACAAATCGTAAATTTCCGTTTCGTCTTCGGAAACGAATAATCGGAACGCCGCGTACGCGTCCCCCATTCTGCCCGCGGCGTTGACGCGCGGAGCAACGTTAAACGCAAGCGAAGTCGCCGTTACGCCGTCGTACGTTTTCCCGATTAAGCCTGCAAAACAAGGGCGTACGCTACGGTTGAACATTTTCAACCCTTCCGTAACGATGTCGCGGTTCTCGCCCATCAAAGGTACGCTGTCCGCCACCGTTGCAAGCGTGGCAAAATCCAAATAATCGTAAGCCTTTTCGCCGATTAACGCGCAAGCGAGTTTAAACGCTACCCCCGCCCCGCAAAGATTATCGTAGGGATAATCGTCTTGCAATTTGGGATTGACGATAATACAATCGGGCAAGACCTCCGGAAGCTCGTGGTGGTCGGTAACGATAACGTCCGAACCGAGTTCGTAGATATACTGCGTTTCTTTCGCGCACGAAATACCGCAATCCACCGTAATGAACAGTTCGGGGTTACATTCGTCGAAAATTCTGTCTACCGCCTCTATGGAAAGCCCGTAGCCGTCCGCGCGTTCAGGCACGTAGACGCGGGCGGAGATACCGAACTCTTTTAGCGCGTGATACATAATGGCGGCGGCGCAAATACCGTCGGCGTCGTAATCGCCGAACACCGCTACCGTTTTTCCTTCGTCGCGCGCTGAGGTGATAAGCTCCACCGCCTCTTTCATACCTTGCATTAAAAAGGGCGAGAGAAAATTTTTACGCGAGGGTTGCATAAACTTACGGATTTTTTCCACCGTATCAACCCCTCGCGCGTACAGTATCCGCGTAATTTGTTCCGTCAGCCCCGTTTGCGTTGCCAAAGCGGAAACGGTATTTAATTGTTCCGCCGAAAACGAGTATTCGGGAACGAGTTTTTTCATAAATTGCTCCTTAAATTAAAAACGAGCGGGCGTGGAGAAAGTTGCCCCCTACCGCCCGTTCGTCGTCTTCTTCTTTGAATTATTCGGCTACTTCTTCCGTTTTTTCTTCAACGGATTCTTCTTTTTTCTTTTGCAAGAAACCTTTTTTCGCACCGATATAACCGCTCTTGGAGCTTTCCGCCGATTTTTTCAGTTCCGCGCGAAGCATCGGAAGATACAACGCGGGCAAGAAGAACAAGCTCACGAACGCAGACGCTACCAAGCAAACGAGCGAAGTGATTGCAAACCAACGCGTAACGGACGTTGCGATTGCGCCGACTAAGATAAGCGCTACGCCAAGCGTACCTGCCGTGAGCGTGATTTCTTTGGTCGCTATCGAATCAACTACCAAATCTTCTGCGGTTTTTTCCGCCGCGCCGTCCTCTTTGAGGTTTGCGCGAAGTTTAGAAAGGGTAAACACCGTAAAGATTGCCGAGAGTAAAACGGAAACGGCGATTGCGTAAATCGTCGAGCCCGTAACGGGAATTCTCGTCACGAGAAGGAGGGAAGTCGCAAGGAACGCGCTTACGAGTAAGTTTACTGCCGTCGCGATACCCATATTCAATTTAAAACGAATCGCCACGTAAACGAAGGCAAGCAACGCAAAGAGCGCAACTGCGCCTATCGCGCGGTAACCGTACGCAAAGGGAAGTTCGGGTTCGTTGCTTTCCAAATTGGAAGTTACGGAAATTTCCGTTGCCTCTGCCAATTTTCCGCCCGCTTGCATTTGCGTTTCCACCGCTTTACGAACGGATTCTTCTAATTCGGTTACGTTTACGTCTTTATCGAATACGTATAAAAGTTCGCTTTCACCGCTCATAACACCTTCGTAGGTATATTCCACTTTTGCGCCGTCAAACGCCTCTTCGCAGACCTCTTTTACGCTATCTAAATTGGAGTAAAAGTAATAATCGTCCACCGTTACGGTAAGCGTCGTTCTATCGTCTAAAGTAGGCGCGTAGTTAAAGCCAAGCACGAAAGAAAATACGATAGACGCAACGACGATAAGCGCCATAACGCAAGAAACTACGATAAGAAATTTTTTATTCGTCGTCTTTTTAAAAAGGTTATTCGTCATCTTCGTCGTCCTCCCTTACAAAGCGGAAATATCCGAATTTATTTTTACTTGCGGACAAGAACACGAAGTTGATTGCGCGCGCCCAAAGCAAACTGCAGAACGCGCCCGTAACGATACAGATAAGCGCTTGCAACGCAAGGGTATACGTACCTGCCACGCCTACGAGGAGCGCAAGCGCCCCTAAAAGCAATACCGCGTAAATATCTACGATTGTCCAAATGGTTTTTCTGTATCCGCCTTTTACCGAGCTTTCCACCGTTTTGCCGAGCGTAAATTCCTTTTTGATTGCCCCGTATACGATTGCGTGCAATACGTTGACGAGAATCAAACCGAGAAGGAAGATAAGCATCGAACCGAGCGTAATTTCAAATACGCCTTTGGAGATGAACGCAAAACAAATGGTCGTAATAATGAAATAGGAAAGCGTGGAATACAATCCCGCAACGCCGTATCTACCCATAAAGATAACGGGCAATACCAAAAGCGCGAGGATAACGACGGCAAGCGCGATATACAAAAGCGTCAATACCTTTTCGCCGTAAACGGGTTTAAAGGTACGGATTTCGCTCGTTGCAAGCGATTGGAAAGTCACGTCGAAACCACCGTTTTCAAGCGCGGATTCCAACAAAATTTCAAACGTTTCTACGTACGCTTTATTTTGTTGTTCCACGGGCAAAACGCGCGCCTCGCGGTTGTTGTCCATAATATTGTCTTTATAAATTTGCGCTACCGTTTCTTCGCCGATTTTAATATCTATCGTCGTAGCGGTAGATTGGTCAGTCGTCGTCGAAGCTTCAGAAAGTTCCTCTTTCAAGCGTTCAATCATCGCCTCGCCTTTTTCGGTAAACTTAATTTTAAGATACGCCGTTTTATAACGGGTCGCAACCGAAACGCTCTTAATCAAGTCGGACGCTTTTGCGCCTTCCGACTTCAATTCGTCTACGAGTTCCCCGCCCTTTTGCAAGGTTAAATCGCCCGTCAAAGAAAGCGTCGCCATAATCGACCCTGCGTTGATTTCCGATTTGGGAAGTTCTACGCGGATAGAGAACGCGTCCACGACGGTTACGCGATAATCAGAGTAGCCCTTTTTCGCATAGCGCGCTTTAATTTCTTGCGCCGTCTTTTGGAATTCGTCGTAATACTCCTGCGTAGGTTTACCTTCGTCGTCCACGATACCAAGTTCAGGGTCGGTCGAAAGATACAAACCTAAAAATTTCGAATACGATTCCACGTATTCGTCGTGCTCCGTCTTTGCTTTTTCGTACGCCTCCGTATCGTTGCTATCTTGCGCCGATTGCATTGCGTCCGCCAAAGCGGATACGTTTTCCTCGTATTCCGTTTCCGAAATAACTCCTTCCGGATAGTGGTATGCGTAATAACCTCCGCCGAGGTCTGCACCCAAATCGTATTGCAACACGACGGGATTCCACTTGTCCACCGTACCGGGTACGGAGAACGCGGGGAACGCCACGAGCGCGCATAACGCTACGATTACGACGGTAAGCAGAATCATCAATACCACCGATTTCTTTTTGCCCATAGTGCCTCCTGTGTTTGTATCGGATTTTCTCCGATTTTACAATGATACTTATTTATTATACATTATTTAAATCCGCTCGTCAAGTTATAACGGCGGATATTAAACATTTTTTATGATATTTTTTTAATTTTTAAAAACAAAACGCGGTATTTTGCGTGCGCGCGTAAGAGGAAGTTCCGAACTTGCGGATAAGATAGCGTGCTATACGCGTTTGTAAAACGCGGAGAAGGGTTGTAGATTTGCACCGAACACGGAAGGTTCGCCGTAGCGACTTTACTAAGCGTAAACGAGCAAGGCGAAAACCGTTGAGGTGCGAAGATACGCCCTTATACGCGTTTTTTGGTGGCGAGAATATGCATCGCGCACTCTATACGCTTTTTCATCATCGCGCAAGTCGTTTCGTACGGGTCGTCGATGTCGCCGTTGAAATGGTAGTTGTTCGCGCTACAACCGCCCGAACAGATAAATTTCGCGAAACAGTTTTCACATTTTTTGCGCGTGAATAAACAGGAATTTTTG
>SVIX01000029.1 GCA_015069285.1 Clostridiales bacterium
AAAGCGACTAAAAATTCTGCGGGCGGGTCTTCCGTCGGCGAGATATAAAACATATTAAAATAGGTTTCGCTATCGCCAAACGCGATAAACAGTCCGTTCATAACCATCGCGGTTGCGCAAAGCGGTAAAAACACGAAAAGCGCGTCTTTCAGCGATTGCAGGTCAAAAGAGATATTGCCTGACGCGAGTAGCATTACGGCAACGACAATCATTGCGCCGTGGTGCAACATCGTTTGTACGTTTACGCCTATCGTTTCACCGAATACCGTAGTAGGGCAGACCATAACGATAACGCCCGCGACGAGGCAGTACGTACCTAAAAAGGCGAAAAGCCGTTTTTGAAAACGCCCTTGTTTGAGGAGCGCGGATAACGGCATAAGGTATAACGGCGTGGAGCAAAATTGGAAGGGGAACGCGCCCCAATCGTAGTGCCAAACGTCTTCCTCCGCGTTGTACGCGCCGTTGAGTTGCTTGTACGTTTCTAATGCAAGCATCACTACGCCCGTTGCAAGTAAAAGGTGACGAATCCGTTCGCTTGTAAGCGTACGGCGTTTATACACGACGAATACGCAAACGAGAACGGTGAGCGTAATAAATATCCAATGAAACCAACCGAACGGCGTCGGTTCGGTCATTTGCCCGTCCAAGACTTGCAAAATCCGTTCGAAAAAATTTTTAGGGGTAGGGGCGTCGAGTGGTAAATTTATCTGCCCCAAGTTTGGATAATTCAAAACCGTTTGCTCCTTTTTAGTATTCTGCGCTTTGAATAACGCCACCGCCCAAACAATTTATTCCGTCGTAAAGTACGGCGTATTGTCCTTCCGTGACGGCGCGTTGTTTTTCTTCAAAGTCAATATGCAAAGTACCGTCTTCGCGAATATGAACGCCAACGGTTTGGTCTGGCTGGCGGTAACGGAATTTCGCTTTGCAAACGAAATCGCGCTTGGTAGGTTTTGCAGGTATCCAATTAAAGCCCGAAACTTCGCAGGATTTGGAGAATAACGGACTTTCATCGCCGTGTGAAACGTAAAGAATATTGTTGGCTAAATCCTTCTTGACGACGAACCATCTACCGCAATCTTCCTCGCCTTTGATACCGCCAAGCTCTAATCCGCGTCGTTGACCGAGCGTATAATACATAAGTCCGTCGTGATAACCTACCTCTCTGCCCGATAAATCGAGAATTTTTCCGCGTTGGGCAGGAAGATAAGTGGAAAGGAATTTCTTAAAGTTCCGTTCCCCGATGAAACAAATCCCCGTACTGTCTTTCTTTTTTGCCGTAGCAAGGTTGTATTCAAGAGCAATTTTCCGAACTTCGGGTTTTTCCATATCTTGCAAGGGGAAAAGAACGTCTTTGAGCTGAGCTTGAGAAAGTTGATTTAAAAAGTAGGTTTGGTCTTTGTTTTCGTCTTTCGCTTTTTGTAAAAGATGTACGTTGTTTTCGTGCGAAATTTTACAATAATGCCCCGTCGCAATATAGTCCGCGCCGAGCTTTTTCGCTTCTTGTAAAAACGGACCGAATTTAATTTCTCGGTTACATAAAACGTCGGGATTGGGCGTTCTGCCTGCTTTGTATTCGGCGAGGAAATAAGAAAAAACCCTGTCCATATATTCTTTAGCAAAATTTACGGTGTAATAGGGGATATCGAGTAGCGAAGAAACGCGTCGAACGTCAGCAAAATCGTCTTCTGCCGTACAGCAACCGTTTTCGTCTACTTCGTCCCAATTTTGCATAAACAAACCGATAACGTTGTATCCTTGTTGTTTTAAAAGTAACGCGGCGACCGAGCTGTCTACGCCACCGCTCATACCAATCACGACTGTTTTCGACATAATAAAATTCCTTTTTTTAGGGATTTGAAAAAATTTTTTCCTAAATTTAAAAATATTATACCATAAACGCTTGCAAAAAGGAAGTAAAAAATAGTAAAATATAAGTGCTTTCAAAAAAATAATACGTACTCGTAGTGTAATTGGATAACATTACGGCCTCCGACGCCGTCGAGTCTGGGTTCGAACCCCAGCGGGTACACCAAAAAAAATCGACAAGTTTCAGCTTGTCGATTTTTTTATCCAAGCCGAAAAGCTTGGTATGGAATCGTCGCGTAGCAACGTATGTAATCGCCATAGGCGTACGTCATCATTCGGCTTGATTGCATACAATTCTGCCGAATGAATTTCATACACGCCTTTTGACGTGATGGATAACACGGGTTCAAACCCTATATAATTAAGAGAGAGAGAGGGGGGGCAGAAAAGGCAACGGTTAAATAATTACGGAAAAGTATGAGATTAAGGACTTTTTCTTGATAGGAAAGGTTCTTCGTTATACGGATAAAGGGGCGTTTTTATGTCTTGAAAAGCGTGATTTTTTGGGAAAATAAACAAATCAACAAAAAATTACTGAAATACACTTGACAAATCAAGAGTGAAAATATAACATATTAATGGTTGGTGTATGAACGGCGGAGCGGATTCGTAAAAAAGGAACGACTATCCAATAGATATTTTTGGAAATTATAGTATGTAAGAAACTAAAATGATAGATGGGAAATTTGCTATAGTTCGTGAAGAACGAACAGAAGCAAATAAAGAGTATTTTATGAAAAAATAAAATATGTTGGTAACGATTTTGGTGAAGGTGGCGGAGATAGTCACGTTAGATTAGGTGGACTTGATTATATCAATAAGAAAAACAAGAAAAGGAGCTATAAAATGACAAAAAGATTGGTTTTAGGAACGTACAACATAGAGCATTGCGCGGACCACACCGTACCGTTTGACGCATCGAACCGTCCCGTGGTTAACGTGGACAAAATGGCGACTCTTTTAAACGAGTTGGGGTATGATATCGTCGGACTTAACGAAGTCTATGAAAAAAGTTTAAGCGAAGGATTATGCGAACAATCGCGCAAGCTCGCAAAGGGTTTCGGCGCGGTGGATTACGTTTTTGGGGTGGGCAAAGAATTTGAATGGAAAGATATTATTGGAAATACGGTTTTGTCAAAGTATCCTATTCTCGAAAAAGAGGTCGTTCACGTACTTGCTCCCACCGAAGACGAACGAAATTCTGAAGAAAAAGAGTGGTATGAAGACCGTGTGATTGTGAGAACGACGATCGACGTTGGGCAAAAAATTGATTTCATTTCTACGCATTTCGGACTGAATCGGTTGGAAAAACAGCGTATGATGGAAGCTCTTTTGAAAATTATAGATAAAGAAGATAAACCGTTTGTTTTATGTGGTGATTTTAACGCACTACCCGAGTCGGATATACTTGCTCCATTATTTGAGCGGTTGCAAAGCGCAGCGAAAGTAACGGGAAAACAACAGGAGCTTACGTGGGCTTCTTATGACCCGAAATTAACGATTGATTACATATTTCTTTCCAAGGAATTTAAGGTTTTGGAGTTTGAAGTCGTGAAAACGATTTTGTCAGATCACTGCCCGTTGTATGCGGTTGTGGAATTATAAAAAAATAATAATATCAGTAAAAAAATCGACAAGCTAAAACTTGTCGATTTTTTTATCCAAGCCGAAAAGCTTGGTATGTAATCGCCATAGGTGTACGTCATCATTTGGCTTGATTGCGTCGCGATATATTTCTTAATAGTCGCGGTGTTGTTTCCATATATCCAAAATCATTAAATAACGCTCTAACGGCAATCCGCGGAAGGGAATGTTGGAGGTCGTAAAGAAATATCTGCCACCCGGTTTTCCGTGTTCTAAAGCGTAAAGCGCGCTTTGGCGAACTTCTTCATCCGTCTCATTGTAATTTTTTGTAGTATTATTATATCATATATTTCAATGAATACTATGCAAAAATATTACGCTTTTTTTAATTTTTGCAAAGTAAGAAAACCGTTCGTATGTGAAACAAAAAAACAAAATCAAAAGAAACAGGCGTTGAGGGATTGACAAACTTGTTCTCGTGGGGTATAATAGTAAATAGGAAAAATGTGAAAAATCGCATTTGTATAGAAAGAAAAGATTTACGAGGTGTAATAATGGAAAAAGAACAAGCAATGCTTTGTTTTCAAGAGGCGTTCGGCGCGAACGCGGAAGATTTGTTTACGGCGGCGGGGAGAATTAACGTTATCGGCGAACACGTCGATTATTGCGGTGGTAAGGTGTTCCCTGCGGCGCTTAATTTGCGTTGCAATATTTACGGTAGAAAAACGAATGGGAATACAATTCGTTTGGCGTTCCGTGGAATTGACGGCGTAGTGGAATTGGATTTGGACAAATTGGATAGCTACCGTCAATTAAAAATCGGGAATTATCAGGCGGGCGTTGCCTACTTTATGCAACAAAAGGGCGTAAAGCTCGTAGCTTGCGATTTGTATTACGATTGCACCGTACCTTTCGGGAGCGGGCTTTCGTCGTCCGCGGCGATTGAAGTAGCGACGGCGATAGCGTTGTACGAATACGCGGGCGTTGCTTACGATAAAGTGGAAGTGGCGTTGCTTTCGCAAAAAGCGGAAAACGAATACGCAGGCGTAAATTGCGGTATTATGGACCAATTCGCGTCGGCGATGGGAAAAAAGGACCACGCGGTATTATTGGATTGCACGACTTTGGAATACGAATACGTGCCTTTGAAATTGGGCGAATATTGCCTCGTTGTAGCAAATTGCAACAAACCGCATAACCTTGTGGAAAGTAAATATAACGTGCGTCGCCAAGAAGTGGAAACGGCGCTTACCGCCATTCAAGCGGTCAAGCCCATTAAAAATCTTGCCGAACTTACTCCTGAAGAGTTCGCCGAAGTAAAATATTTACTTTCGGGCGTAGTGGAAAAACGCGCGGAACACGTAGTTATGGAATGTGCGCGCGTAAAAAAGGCGGTAGAGGCTTTGAAGGCGGGGGACTTGGCGGAACTTGGCAAACTCCTCAACGAAAGCCATTATAGTCTTTGCGAATTGTACGAAGTAACGGGCAAAGAATTGGATACCCTTTCCGCGCTTGCGAGAAAAGAAGCGGATTGTTTGGGTTCGCGTATGATTGGCGCGGGCTTTGGCGGTTGTACCATTTCTATCGTAAAAAAGAGCGCAGTCGAAGGGTTCGTGCGCAGGGTAGGCACGGCGTACGCCGAAGCGATTGGCTATAAGGCAAGTTTTTACGAAACGTCTATTGAAGACGGGGTTACGGTAAGCAAGTTGTAAAACGAACGGAAATAGGCGCGTTTTTTTAGAAAGGAAGGGGGTAGGTATTTGATGAAATACGTTTTAGCGTTAGACCAAGGCACGACTTCGTCAAGAGTTGCGCTCGTAGACGAAAAGGAGCGTATCGTATCTCAACTTTCTCGCGAATTTCCCCAAATTTATCCTAAAGAAGGTTGGGTAGAACACGACCCGATGGATATTTGGTCAAGTCAATACGGCGTAATGATGGAAACGGTAGCGAAAAGCGGGGTACGTTTACAAGATATCGTGGCCATCGGTATTACCAATCAACGGGAAACGACGCTCGTTTGGGATAAAAATACGGGAAAACCCGTATATAACGCAATCGTTTGGCAATGCCGTCGTACCGCCTCGGAAATTGAAAAGTTAAAGGCGCAAGGTTATACGCAAACGATTATTCAAAAAACGGGACTTATTCCCGACGCCTATTTTTCCGCAAGTAAAATTAAATGGATTTTGGATAACGTTGAAGGTGCGAGGGAACGCGCCAATCGCGGAGAACTGCTTTTCGGGACGGTAGATACGTGGCTCGTTTGGAAATTAACGGACGGGAAAACGCACGTTACGGATAGAACGAACGCTTCGCGAACGATGCTTTTTAATATCGATACCCTCGATTGGGACGACGAACTTTTGGCGTTGTTTGATATTCCGAGAAGTATGTTGCCGAGCGTAAAAAGTTCGGGCGAGATTTTTGCTTATGCGAATATCGGCGGAGAAAAAATTCCTATCGCCGGAATCGCGGGCGACCAACAATCGGCGTTGTTCGGACAGGGTTGTTTTGACAAGGGCGAGGCGAAAAATACCTACGGTACGGGTTGTTTTTTGTTGATGAATGCGGGCGAAACGCGTCCGATAAGCCAAAACGGGTTACTGACGACGTTGGGAGCTACCTTGCAGGGCGAACCCGTGCAATACGCTTTGGAAGGAAGCGTGTTTATCGGAGGCGCGGTAATTCAATGGCTTCGTGACGAGATGCGGTTTTTTGCCGAAAGCAGGGACGCGGAGTATTACGCGCAAAAAGTTCCTGATACGGGCGGAGTGTATATCGTGCCTGCGTTTACGGGTTTAGGCGCTCCTTATTGGGATATGTATGCGCGCGGAACGATTTTGGGTATTACGCGCGGAACGAAACGCGAACATATCATTCGCGCGTCGCAAGAATCGATTGCTTATCAATCGACGGATTTGGTGCGCGCGATGGAAAAAGATACGGGAATGAAGTTAAAGAGCTTGAAAGTCGACGGGGGCGCGTCGCGCGACGCGTTTTTGATGGGATTTCAAGCGGATATTTTAGGGGCAGAGGTTATAAAACCCTTATCGCACGAAACGACGGCGCTCGGCGTGGCGTTTTTGGCGGGCTTGACCGTCGGCGTTTGGAAGGATAGGGCGCAGGTGAAAGCGTTGCAAGAAACGGAGCGTACGTATCTTCCTAAAATGCGCGAAGAAGAACGCGCGGAGAAATTAAAAATGTGGCATAAAGCGGTGGAGCGTAGTTTAAATTGGGTGGAGTAATTTAACGATTTACTTGGAATAAGGAGAAAACGATGTATCAATTATTTTGTGATTCTAATTGTGAACTTTGGTATACGACGGTACGGGAATTTGGGTTAAACGTTATTAAAATGCCGTATATTTTAGACGAGCAGGAATATTTTTACGATATGGGCGAATCCCACGATTTTAAAGCTTTTTTTGATAAAATGCGGGAGGGCGCAACGCCCAAAACTTCCGCGCTTAACGAATGCGCCTATCTTGAATATTTCGAACCCGTTTTAGCGAGAGGGGA
Organism: Clostridiales bacterium; assembly: GCA_015069285.1. GTDB lineage: Bacteria > Bacillota > Clostridia > Christensenellales > Borkfalkiaceae > Scatosoma. Next base: position 6,976 of record SVIX01000029.1, read on the forward strand.
AGATATTTATTATATTACCTTTTCCCATCAAATGAGCGGTACGTTTACGGCGATGCAAAACGCGATTAACGCCTTAAAAGAAAAATATCCCGAACGGACTATCCGTTTTAAGGACAGCAAATCGATTTCTCTCGGTAGCGGATTTATCACCTATTACGGCGCGTTAAAGTATAAAGAGGGCGTTTCGATGGACGAGCTGGACGCGTATTTGGAGGATTTAATCGCGCATACGGCGACCTATTTCGTTGTGGACGATTTGACCTATTTATACCGTGGCGGTAGAGTGTCGGGCGTTACGCGCGTGTTGGGAAATTTACTCGGTATTAAACCTATTTTGTATTTCAACGAAGAAGGGAAAATTCTCAATATTCAAAAACAAAAAGGTATGCGGAAAGCGCTTTCCGCCCTTCTTGCGTACATGAAAGAAAAGGGTAGCGAATTGGATAAATACAAAGTGTTCGTAATGCAAGCGGATTGCGAAGAATTGGCGCAACGGTTCGTGGCGGATATAAAAGCGAAATTTGGGGACTTGGATATTACCGTACAACCCGTAGGTCCTGTTATCGGCGCGCATTGCGGACCGGGGACTATCGGTTTAATTTTCCACGCAAAAGAAAAATAATAGAAGAATTTTCATAAAGAGAAAGGATAACGGCTGAACCGTTATCCTTTCTCTTTTGACCGTTTTTACTTAAAATTTTCTTTGGTACATTTCTTTGGCAAGCGCGAAAAAATAATCTCTCTTATCCCGAAAATCGACGTATAATTGTTGTTGCTTTTCGTCCAAAGAGTCTAATAAATCGTTTTCTGCTATCCACATTTGACTTTCCGCGACTCGAAGTTCGTAATCCATTTCGTCGCGAATGTGTTCTGCAATTTTGCCCATCGCTTGCGCGACGTCATCATTTGTAACCTTCTTTTTCATAAAAAACCTCCGTAAAATTAAAAAGTGCGCCAACCGAAGTCAGCGCACAAAAACGCAAACTCCAATCGTCGCGAAACTAATTAAACCAGACTCGGATAAATCCTTATACTGCCTTGGCGGAATCTGCATTTTATCAAATTCAATCCAAAGCAGTATTATCAAAAGAGAGTATAATATTCCTACGAAAAAAATACCCAAATCTGATTATTTAATTAGTTTCGCATAATTAGTATAACACAACTTCAAAAATTTATCAAGCGTTTTAAGGGGTAAAAAAACTCGGCGAAAAGCCGAGTTCAAAAGTCGTCTTACAATGAGCGTATGCAAAATTTGGGGGCGAGGCGCAACAGGCGTTGCTTTTCGTTGTCTTGGGGGCGTACGGCAACGTGCAATAAAAGTTCGTGTAAGGTTTGCGCAAGCGTGTGATTGGGTAAACCTAAGGTAAGTAAGTCCGTTCCGCTCACCGCAAGTTCTTTTAAGGTAAAAGGTACTTTTTCTAAACGCATTTTTTCCAATAAGGTTTGCCATTTTTCTACCGTGGGAGCTTTTGTTAAGTCGTCCGTGCAGGCGGAAAAATCCGCTTGTTTTAAAAGCAGTAAATCTTCTAACACGGAATAGTGCGTTACGAAGAAACGGCGAAGCTTATTTTCGCCCGTTTGACAGTTGAAATCGTACATGTGCAACCGTACCAGCGTTTTTACGGCGTTGACCGTTTTTTTGGGCGCTTTGAGTCGGGTTAAAATTTCCTCGGCAATCCGCGCGCCCTCTTCGGGGTGATTGTGCGCGTTGCCGTCGCGAATCGTGCAATAGGGTTTTCCAACGTCGTGCAAAAGTGAGGCGAGCCGTACGCTCGGCGGAGCGTATAATACGGCGCGGAAGGAGTGCTCCAATACGTCGTATTTATGGTAGTCGGGGCGTTGCGCCATATCTTTGCCGAGCGCAAGTTCAGGCAATATATGCGCGAGAACGCCTGTTTTTTCTAAAATTTTTAAACCCTCGTAATGCCCCTTTCGTACGCCGTATTTTTGGTCGGCGAGCAGAATGGCGGAAAGTTCGCTATAAATGCGTTCGGGGGAAATATCGCAAATTAACGCGCTGTTTTTTTGCGCACCCAAAAGACAGTCGGTATCGGGCGAAAAACCGAGCGTAGCGGTTTGGCGCGCCAAACGCATAAGGCGAAGTCCGTCTTCTCCGAATACTTTATCGGCGGGCGCAACCGTCGTGAGGCGTTTTTCTTTTACGGCGGAAATACCGTCGAGCGGGTCTACGTATTCGTTCCTTTTTACGTCGTAATAAATAGCGTTGCAGGTAAAATCGCGACGACGGCAATCGAGGGAGATGTCGTTCGTGAAATAGATTTGCGAGGGGGTGTGCTCACCGCGTACGTATTTATCCGAACGGAAGGAAGAAAATTCGTAGTCAACGCCGTCGGTATCTTGCAGTTTTACCGTACCCGTATTTTTATAAACGGATTTCACCTTAAAGCCTGCGTCTTGCGCGAGCTGGGCAAATTCTTGCGCGGGCATAGGGGCGCAAATATCCCAATCGAGGGTTTGCGGTTGCGGTAGATTGGCTAAAAAATCGCGAACGCTACCGCCGACGGCGTATAGGGGGGTCGGTAGACGGTTGGCAAGGGAAATTAAATTTTTCGGCAAGATTTTTTGCATATAGCCTCGTTTTTTAAAAAAATTTACAAGTTTTTCACAATAAAATTATATCAAATTCGAAAATAAATTGCAATTCTTGGAAAAGTGTTATATAATAGAAATGATAAAAATTTTATTTTTTTTGTAAATCAAGCAAAATATCGGAAAAACGAAAGATGAAAACGTATCATATTATTGCCAATCCCGTTGCGGGGAAGAAAAAAGCGTTAAAAAATCTTGCAACCGTGCAAGACCTTCTCAAAAAACGGGGAGTGGCGTTTGAAACGCATATTTCGTCAACGGAAAAAGACGTTACGGAAATCGTTCGTCAGATAACGAACGAAGGCGAAACGGAGCTAATCGTACTTGGCGGTGACGGAACGCTACACGAGACGTTGAACGGAATCGTCAACTTGCAAACCTGCCGAATAGGGCTTATCCCGTCGGGTACGGGCAACGATTTTGCCGAACACGTTGCGTTGCCGTTGAACGCAGAAAAGGCGTTGGAGGTTATTTTAGACGGCTCGGTAAAGCCTACCGACTATTTGGAGGTCGGGGGTGTTCGTTGTATGAACGTCGCGGGGCTGGGTATGGACGTAGACGTTTTGGAACGGTGTAAAAAGGGGAAATTTAAAGGAAAAATTAAGTACGTATGCAGTTTGGTGCAAAGTCTGTTTGCGTTTAAGGGCTACGATATAGAAATAAAGATAAACGGCGTGAAAGAGGAACGCAAAGTTTTGATTGGCGCGGTGTGCAACGGTTCGCAATTTGGGGGCGGGATAAAAATTTGTCCCGTAGCAAATAGCGAAGACGGAAAGTTAGACGTAATGACGGTGGACTGTATCGGCGGTAAATGGAAACTGATTAAGGCGTTTCTCGTGTTGATGAAGGGCGGAATTATGGAATATCCGCTCGCAAAACATACCCTTTGCGAGGAAGTGGCGTTCTTTCCTAAAAAGAAATGCACGGCGCAGTTAGACGGCGAGCTGTATAAAGATTTGGAATTTGTTGTAAAGGTGAAAAACGGACTGCAATTTTACCGTCCGTAAGGAGGAAATATGGCGTTTGGCGCTTGGAAAAAAGTATTCGACGCGTTACCCCAAGGGGTAATCGTGTTCGATTTTCAATATCGCGTAAAGTTTGTCAATACGGCGTTTTTACGCGCTTTTTCCAATGCAACGAACGGCAAGAATAAATTGTCCGCGTTGCTTTCGTGTGGCGAAAAAGGGAAATGCGGTGAGGGCGAACGTTGCAAATATTGCGCCTTTTTCCGTGTGATGCGAAGAGCGGTGGAAGAAAAGGCGGAACAGATAGAAACGCTGACGACTACCGTATCCCGCGTGGGCAGGACGGATAAAATATCCGTACGAATCCGCGTTTTGCCCGTGGATAGTAAGGGAAAATTGTTCGTAGGGCTCACCGACGGCGCGTATCAATCGGAGATGGAGCGTGAACTTTTGTCCGCGCAACGTATGCAACAACGGTTATTGCCTGCGGGTAAGAGTATGGGTGGCGTTCCGTACGCGTATATGTATATTCCTTGCTTTGGCGTGGGGGGCGATATGCCCGACGTGTACGAATTGAACGGGCAAACGTACGGCGTGCTTGCCGACGTATCGGGAAAAGGCATTTCTGCGGGTATGCTTTCTGCGTTCGTCAAGGCGGGCTTGGATAAAAAACAACCTGATTTGGCAAAAGCGCTCAACGCTTTAAACGTAAAATTTAACGAACTCAATCAAGACGAACGCTCCTACGTAACGGTCGCAGGCGTGCGTATGGATAAAGCAACGGGAAAAATGCGCTACGTATCGGCAGGACATAACGTTCCGATTTTATTGAAGAATGCCTACGGCATCCACGAAATTGAATCGCCCGCCCCGCCTATTTCTACTTGGATGCCCGATTTCGTTTACGAAGAAAGAGAGTTACCCTTTGAAAAAGGGGATTTGCTCGTATTGCTTACCGACGGCGTTACCGAATGTATGAACGCCAAAGGCGAACAGTTCGGGGTAGAACGCGCGGAAAACGTATTAATGCAATCGCGCGGAGCGGAAGATTTTATCGGAAAATTAAAATCGGCGCTCGGTGTGTTTAGCGGTGGAAAATTTTCAGACGATATTACGGCGATAGCTTTCGATTTGTAGAGTAAACGATATTCTCTGACGAGTAAAAAGTATTTTTTTGAAAAACTGTAAAAATTGGGTAAAAACAGTTGACAAAACAAAAAAAACAGTCTATACTATATAAGCACTTTGCAAGAAAGCACTGTTAGCTCAACTGGATAGAGCGACGAGTTACCCGTTAAAAAAAGCATTGATAATGCTTTTTAGGGACGAGATGAGCAAACGCATAAGTCCCGCGTTTGCGGTGACCGAACGCAAGGGCTACCTTGCCTTGCGTGAGAACGGTCTACGGAAAACAATTTAATAAAAAGCACTGTTAGCTCAACTGGATAGAGCGTCGGTCTACGGAACCGAAGGCTAGGAGTTCGAACCTCTTACGGTGCACCAGGAAAACGACTTGTGATTTTTTCACAAGTCGTTTTCCTTTTGTTTTGCGAGATTCAACTAGCCGAGGTTCCGTAGGAACAGAAGGACGAGCTACCCGTTAAAAAAAGCATTGATAATGCTTTTTAGGGGCGAGAAGAGAGAGCGCATAAGTCCTGCGCGAACGGTGACCGAGCGCAAGGTTCACCTTGCCTTGCGCGAGAAAGGAGTTCGAACCTCTTACGGTGCACCAGGAAAACGACTTGTGATTTTTTCACAAGTCGTTTTCCTTTTGTTTTGCGAGATTCAACTAGCCGAGGTTCCGTAGGAACGGAAGGACGAGCTACCCGTTAAAAAAAAGCATTGATAATGCTTTTTAATCTTTTTCTTTTTTTAGAAAAAACCAACGCTCATTATAATTTTTATTTATCGTTGCTATGGTATAAGAATAAATCTTTATTGATAGCAAAACAGCCCCCTATCAAAGGGGCTGTCGTTTTACATTACGGGTGGTTTCTTTTTTGGTTGGTTTAACGTTTCGGTTTCTTTATATGCAAGATAACATAAAACCACTCCTGTATATATTTTACAACAACGGCAGTTGAAATCGTGAAGCGTAGGTAGATAAAACAATCAACAGTAATTGATATGGTGTTTATAACGGTATTTTTTGCGGTTATATATAAATATATAAGAGTTACGAACGGTTGTTAGATAGCTCTTGTGGGACAGGCGGATTTCTTGTTAATGCAATGACCTATGTAATGGCGGATATTGAGGATGAATTCTCAAAAGCTCTTGGATATGGGAAGGAAAAATGGACTAAAAACGATATCCTTAATTTCCAAGAAAGAGTTTCTGAGATAGCCGAAACTTGCTATTTTGGATTTGATATTAATCCTGTACTTGTAAAAGCCTCGAAAATGAATATGGTTATGAATAATGATGGAAGCGGAAATATTTTACGCGAAAATTCCTTATTGCCTCCTCATGAGTGGTCTGATGAATTTCGAAGTAAGTTGGCGGAGGCATTAAGAGTAGATAAAACTAATATCCGCAATCACGAAACACTTGAATTTTTTGATGTAATTGTAACAAATCCTCCATTCGGCAGCAAAATTCCCATTAAAGACGAAACTATCTTAAAGCAATTTGAGCTTGCGCATATTTGGGAAAACAATAAAAAGACGGGTGTATGGACAAAAACAGATAGATTGCAATCGTCCGTTCCTCCTGAAATTCTTTTTATTGAGCGTTGCACACAATTTCTTGTGCCTGGTGGGCGTATGGGTATTGTTCTTCCTGATTCCATATTGGGTGCGCCAGGGTTAGGATATATTAGAGAATGGATTATTAGAAATCACAAAATTATTGCAAGTATTGATTTGCATGCAGATACATTTCAACCTCATAATGGTACGCAAACGTCCGTTCTTTTCTTGCAAAAGAAAACCCAAGCAGAGAAAGACAATGAAGAAAAGAATGGCGTAATGTCCGATTATAATATCTTTATGGCTATGGCAGAAAAGGTGGGACACGATAAACGCGGCAATCCCCTTTTCAAGAGAGATAACGAAGGTAACGAAATTCTTGTAGATGACACCGACAGTGTTATTACCGAAGAAGACTCTATCGTTCACGCAAAGAAAAAGAAGGTTGCGGACGACCAAACCCCTGATATCCCTAAAATATTTAAGGAGTGGAAAAAGAAGGAGGGTATAGCGTGGTAAATGTCATAGATAATCCCACAATTAAGTGGTGTTCGGTTACCCTTTCTGATGTAATCGACAGGGGGAAACGCCTTGAAGCGAGCGTTTTCGACGTAGAAGCAAAACAAGCTTTTAATATTATCAAAAATTCAAAATATCCCAAAGTTAATCTTATTTCCCCAGATGGTTTTGTGGAAAAAGCACATTACGGCGGCAGGTTAAAGAGAAATTATATAAAACCAAATTCGATTAACTCGATTGGCTTTATCGGTAGTTCTGAAATGCTTGATATTTATCCAAACCCCGTAAAGTTTATGCTTAACGACAAAAAGGTGGAAGATTTAAGAGTAAAAGAAAATACTGTTTTAATTTCCCGTTCGGGAACGATTGGCAATGTAACATTGGTAAATAAAACATTATCTGAATTGTTAGTGAGTGAACACGCAATTCGATTAGAATGTTTTGATTCCGCAGGATATGTTTACACATATTTGAAGACGGAAATAGGAAAGAAATTGGTTTGTTCTAATATCTATGGCGCAGTTATACAACAAATTGAGCCTGAACACCTTGCGAGCGTTCCTATTCCTAATGCCCCCGAAGAAGTCAAAAAGAAGATTCACGATTTAATTATACGCTCGTATGAATTACGCGATGAGTCAAACGTGCTTCTTGATAAGGCAGAACAAATGCTTGTTGAAGAATTGAAACTGCCCCCTATTGAAGAAATGCAAAATGCAGACGATACCGTAGAAACCTTTAATGTAAAATTGAGCGAATTGAATAAACGTACGGATGCGTCTTATCACGTTCCTGTTGTGAAAGCAATAGTAAAACATTTGAAAGAACACGCAGACGAAGTGACTACTATCGGTGATGAACGGATAAGCAAGCAAGTAATTCTTCCTGGTCGTTTTAAGCGCGTATACGTCGAAGAAGGGTATGGACGAGTATTTATAGGTGGAAAACAATTAGGTGAATTAGACCCTACGAATAAAAAATACCTTTCCTTGGCGCAACACAGTGGAAGAATTGAGCAACAATTAGCATTACGCGAAAATATGACTTTAATAACGTGTAGTGGTACTATTGGTAAAGTGACTCTTGTCGGTAAGCATTGGGAAAATTGGGCGGCAAATCAACATATTATACGTGTTGTTCCAGCTTCCAAAGAAATGGCAGGGTATATTAGCGTATTCCTTTCTTCTGACTATGGCTATGAGTTAATAACAAGATACACCTATGGCTCTGTTGTGGATGAGATTGACGATAATCACGTTAGGGATATAGCGTTCCCCTTACTGAAAGACAAAGACAAACAAGCTCAAATCAATGCATTAGCGTTAAAAGCGAACGAAAAACGCTATCAAGCGTATTGTTTGGAACAAGAAGCCTTAAAAATTATGGACGAAGAAGTTATTTACTGCAAATGACAGCTTGTTTGTAAGTGTAAGACAAAAATAAAAGACTTACAATTCTGTAAGTCTTTTATTTTTGTTTCTCGTGAAGCATGTGATCAACGAATCGAAGCAGAATCACAGGCGCTTGCGCCGAGAATCGCACGAAGTGCGCTTTGCAGAAGATATGGAGGTTGAGCAGGGCTTTTGGGGCAGAATGTAAAAAATATTTGACCGTATCTGTGAAAACAAGTATAATAATGTTGAACTCTATGAGCAAAAGCCATCTTTGTTGACGGAAAACAAAGGGTATAAATTGCCGATTTTCGCTGAGGACGGCGAAAGTAGAGGAAAGCAGATTTTTTAATTCAAGGTGTAGTATGCAGGTAAAAATTGCAAGCTCTTTAGACAAGGTTTTTCCTAAAATATCGCCGAGGAACATTATTGCCAACGCAAGCATTTTAAGAAACGAAAGATTTAATTTTCAAATTTGCTTGTATAATGACAGTGACCTAACGCAAAAAGAGGTAAAGATCAAACCGATTGGGCAAATTGCAAGGAATTGTGAAATGCGTGTCGTTGAAAACGTGCCCGCACAGCTTACCGAGTATATCACAAAGGACGATTATTATATTTTTGATGAAAATGCAGATCGCGTTTATCCCGACCTTTTGCGCCCATTTGAATACGGTGATCTGATTTTGCCGGCAAAGCAATGGAGGAGCGTGTGGTGCACAATCCGCGACAAAAAGGGGCTAAAGGCAGGCGAACACACTTTAAGGTTTGCAGTCAGCGCGCCGGAGCAGGAAGATATCCAAGTAGAATTAAAGCTTGATGTTGTTGATGAGCTTTTGCCTGAAAACGATTTGCTTTATACAAATTGGTTTCATTACGATTCTATTGCCAACTTTTATGGTGTCAAGCCTTGGTCCAAAAGGTATTACAAATTGCTTTCAAGCTACGTGGATACGGCGACTCTCCACGGCATGAATTTGATGTATACGCCTATTTTTACCCCTCCGCTTGATACAAAGGGTGGCTGGGAAAGGTTGGACGTTCAACTCGTTAAGGTTAGCGTAGATGATAACGAAAACTATGAGTTTGATTTTTCACGTCTGGACTACTTTTTGGATTTTTGTTCAAGCAGGGGCATTAAATATTTTGAAATGAGTCATTTGGCAACTCAATGGGGAGCAGAAGCATGTCCCAAAATAATGGCTCACACTCCAAGCGGATACAGGCGAATATTCGGCTGGGATACTCCTTCCTTTGGGGATAGGTATAAAGCCTTTATTGCACGGTTTTTGCCTGAGTTAGATGCATTTTTGAAGCAAAAGGGTATTGCTGACAGAGTGTTCTTCCACATTTC
>SVIX01000030.1 GCA_015069285.1 Clostridiales bacterium
GGGCAACCGTTCCGTCTTCTCAACGTTTTGATTATATTGGTCGAGATTAACGACGTACGTACCTGCTCTACTCATCTGTTCAAACAAACCGTAACGACGGTTCATCTCTCCAATCGCCCAATTTAAACTTTGTACCGCTTTATGCGCGTCCGTAATAATTTCGTTAATCATCAAGTGCGGTAAATCGTTATAAAGTACAAATTCCGTCTTTTTAGGGTCGATAAGAATCAGCCTTAATTCCTCGGGTGAGTACTTATATATCAGACTGATAATTAACGAACCGAGGAATACGCTTTTACCTGACCCCGAAGAACCCGCAACGAGCATATGAATCATTTTAGAAATATCGCCGTATACTTTGCGGTTGCCTACGTCTTTCCCCATGGTAAACATCAAAGACGAAGGTTTTGCGTTTACGAACGTATCCCCCGAAAGCATGCACCCAAGTTGTACGAATTGTCTGTTTTTGTTGGGCACTTCGATGCTCACGACCCCGTCTTCATAATTAGGATATATATTTACCCCGCTGGAATGTAAACTTATCGCAATAGGGTCGTCAAGCGCAACGACTTTTTTCGGAGAAATACTGCGGGGAATCGTTACGTTATACCGCGTAACCGTTGGACCGTGGGTAACCGACGCAATCGCCGCGCCCGTTACTTTGAAATCCTCCAAGGTAGCAATTATATTTAACTTCGTTTCTTCCACTTCTTGCGGGTTTTGGGAAGGCTCTACGTCCCGACAATCAAAATCGTCCAAAGGCACGCGAACGTACGGACGCACAACGCGAGGTTTGGGCGGAGGCGGAGGAGGCGTAGGCTTCGATACCACAGACGGCGTAACCTCTCTTTCCGTCTTATCCTGCTCTTCTTCCGCAAATCTATCGCTAAATCTGTTCGGTTCAGCGGAAAAAACCTCTCGTTCGCTTCCGCGAACTTCCTCTTCGTCAAAATCCGAACGCAAGGTATAAGGGTCTTCTACTTCGTCAAAAATGTCTATTCCCCTACCGCGCGGTTCTTCTTCCTCCAAACGGGATTCTTCGTTCCGCGAGTACAATTCTTCACCGCGTAAGGGCGCGTCTTCTCTATCAAATGCATTCGTCGTCCGCTCTTCGTTAAAAACGTTTTCAGCCATTCTCTTCCCGATACCGTCCTCGCCGTATACGTTGGGATTCTCCGTCGAAAACAAGTCCATATACTCGTGTCTTCTATTCGCCGAACTTTCTTCGCTACGCAAACCTTCGTATTCTTCCTTTTCTATCGCAACGCTATTTATCGGCGCTTCGTTTATCTCCACCCGTTCTTCGTAAGTCGGATAGGTAATCGTAGGTTGTTCGACTACGGGTTGTTGAATGGGCTGTAACGGCGCAATCGTTTCGCTTTGCGAAGGTTGCACTTTATCCGTAAAAATCTTCGTCGGGCGTTCCCCTGCGTTTACAGAGGTTTGATACTCGTCCACGTAGGAAGGAATATACCCGCTTTGCGCGTAATTACCCTCTTTCACCACGACGGGCGGACGGTTGTTCGCGCGGGAATTAGGGTCGAAAATTAAATTTTTTCTATAAATTTCCTCCGGTTTCACGCCAAACAAAAACTCACGGCTACGCTCGTACGCGTCGCGGTCCGTTGCAACGGGTTCGCTATGCGTAGACTGTTGCGTAAACCCAAACGGCGAGAACCCCGTCGCTTGCGAAGACGCGCCCGCGCTATTTTGTTCCCCTTCGTCCGAAAGGGAAAAGGCAGGACTTTGCGGAGTCGCAACGTTTGCATATTCGTATTTTTCCCCGTTCCCGTAAACTTGCGGTTCTGTCTCGATTGCCACCGCCCCTTGCGGTTGCGGTTGCGGAACGGAAAGGGTAGACACGGGAATTTCTACGGGCGTAATAGAAGACGGGAGTTCTTTTTCCTCTTTATTTTCCGATTTTTTTACGCCTTTTTTCAAAAGAATCACCGTGAGATAAACAAAAAATACGGCTAACAACGCGAAGATGATAATCGCGCCTATTCTCGTCGTTACGGAAACGAGCGCGAATACGGGTAACGCTCCCAACCAACCGCAAACGGTAGCGTGGTTTAAGTTTTCACTTGCGCGAAAACAAGCCGTCAAATAGCCGTCCATATCCCAAGAATAAGTAAGCGCGGTATGTATCAATAAAGCTACGCAAATCGTCGCAAGCACGATAAACGCCGTCGCTTTGCGGTTTTTAATAAACCTTTTCCCAAAAAGCGCCGTAATCGAAAGGTATAACCCCGCAAAAAATACGGGATAAGCGCAATACCCGAACACACCCGTTAAAAAGGCGTGTATCGACCCGCCTATACTTCCAAATATCCATTCGTTGGTGAACAGAACCAAAAGCGCAAGCGCGGAAAAGAGCGCGAATACGGCGCAAAGGCTCTCTTTCGTTACGAGTTCAGATTCCTTTTTTACGTTTTTTTCTTTTTTATCTTCTTTTTTTCGCAAAGGAATTACCTCCTGTTTATACTCTATTATTATAACATTTTTTTTTGGATTTATCAATAGTTTTAAGCCAAAAAAACAGGCAAAAGGAAGAGTTTTTTGAATTTCACCTCTCCGTTGCCTGTTTTTACGGTTATTCTTTTCTTTATAATTCCCGCAACAAATATTGCGCTACGTAATAAATATCCCCTGCGCCTAAAAAAAGTACGGTATCGCCGTCTTTTACGGTCTTTTTTATCCAAGTTTTTAATACGTACATATTTTCCGAATATAAACTCCCAAGCCTATCCGCAAGACGGCTTGCACTCCCTTCCTCGTCGTACTGCTCCCTTGCAGGATAGGTTTTGTATATCATTAAATTTTTAACGCCTTGTAAACTATCGATAAATTCCTTCCATAAAAGTTTCGTCCGAGAATAGGTGTGCGGTTGAAAGACGACGTATAAAGTCCCTTTACTTATGCCCGTCGCCGTTTTTAGCGTAGAAACAATTTCTTTCGGGTGATGCGCGTAATCACAAATAAATTCCGCCCCGTGATACGTTCCGATTTTTTCAAATCTACGCTTTACCGCTTGAAAACTTTCAAGCCCCCGTTTTATTTCTTTTTCGTGAAACCCAAACGAACGCATCGCCGAAAAAGAGGCTAAGGCGTTATATACGTTACATCGCCCAATCGCGTTTAAACGAATCCGACAAATCGCTTTCCCGTATTCCTCTACGGTAAAAGCGTAACACTCGCCGTTCGAGCGAAGTTCCGTCGCTCTGTAATCGGCAAGTATATCCTTTATCCCAAAAGTTGAATACGCGCCTAATTTTTGGCATCGCGAATCGTCCGAGCAAACGAACGCAGTATTTGCGCTATCGCAATACCGCCCAAAACACTCTATTAAATGCTTTTCGTTTTTATAACATTCCATATGGTCGAGGTCGATATTTAATAAAATCGCCACACTCGGACGGAGTTTTAGCATATTTCGCTTATATTCGCAAGCCTCGGTGATAAAATACTCTTCCCCGCTCGTATAAAAATTACCGAATAAGGCGTCTTCGCCTCCAATATGCGCCGTAAAAGGCACGCCGACGCTTTTTAAAATATGCGCGCACATAGAAGTACAAGTCGTTTTACCGTGACTGCCCGCCACGGCTACGCTACGAGGGAAAGCCTCGGCTATCATCGCCAACAAATCCGCGCGCGCGATTAAGCGTTTATTTAAGCGTTTCGCAACGCGTAATTCTACGTGCGTATCACGAATCGCGTCAGTATATACGACTAAGTCGGCTCTCTTCAAATCCTCGCGTTCTCCGTCTTCCCCCAAATAAACGCGAATCCCGTAAAACGCAAGATTTTCCGTCGTTTCCCCTCGCAACGCGTCGCTCCCGGAAACGACGCAACCTTGCGTTGACAACAGTTTCGCCAACGCGCTCATACTGATTCCACCAATTCCAATAAAATATACGCGTTTTATGCCAGAAAAATTTTTCAAAATCATATCTTATATATATGATTGAACGGAATTTTTTATGATATTTTTAAAAAATGCAATTTTTTTTCTTAAAATTCATTAAATTTTACTTGCATTCTAAGCGATAACATGCTATAATAATTAAAAATATTGATTGAACTACCGTTTTTGATATATTTTTTCGATTATTATGCTTACTCATATCTGATTTATTCTTCCTCGAAAGGGCGTTCGCTACGCGGGCGCTCTTTCCCTGTGTGTAATACTTAGCAAATCCTCAACGAGCCACGCTATTACGGCGTGGCTTTCCTTATACGATAAAACGCCTTCAACCTAATCGTTGAAAGCGTTTTCGTCGTTTATTTATCGTTATTCTTTCTCATAAAATAATCCACGAACCGAGGACGGTGTTTTCTATCCTTTTGTTCCTCCGTTTGCTGAGGGATAGGTTCGGGAATCGGGTCGCCCGGTTCAAAAGCCCCCTCCTCCGTCGGTTGCGCTACGGGTTGTTGTTGCATAGGTTGAGGATATACGGGAGCATATCCGCCTAAAGGTTGTCCTTGTTGCGCGCCGTAAGAGGGTTGCGGAGCGTACGGAGGCATCGGTTGCGCGTATCCTAACGCGGGTTGTTGTACGGGCGCAGAATAAAACTGTTCGTTTGCAGGCGCATACGCTCCGTCGATTTTTTGAGAAAGTATCGTAGCTTGGCGCATCGCCGCTTCTTGCGCCTCGTTGCTAATAGAATTTTGTTGGCTGTTAAAACCCGTCGCAATAATTACGACTTCCACCTCGTCCGACATATTCTCATCAATGCACGCCCCAAAAATAACGTTCGCCGAATAATCGATTACGCCTTTCACCAAATCCGCTGCCATTACGATTTCGTCTAAAGATAAATCTTTACCGCCGATAATATTTAAAATTACCGAGCTTGCACCTTCTATCGTGGTATTCAACAACGGACTGCAAACGGCGCAACGCACCGCGTCGGAAATTCTCTTTTCGCCTTTTGCTACCCCAATACCCATATGCGCAAGACCACGACCTTTCAACGTCGTTTTAACGTCCGCGAAATCAAGGTTGATAAGCGAAGGTTTTACGATAAGTTCCGCGATACCGCGAATACCTTGGCGCAATACCTCGTCCGCGACCTTTAAAGAATCGGAAAAAGACGTGCCTTTGGGTACGACTTGACGAATTTTATCGTTAGGAATCGTGATAATGGAATCTACCGATTTACGAAGTTCTTCAATACCCACCGTAGCGTTATCCATTCTGCGCTTCGCTTCAAAACTAAAGGGTAAAGTTACGACGGCAACGGTAAGGATTTTCATATCCTTTGCAATTTTCGCAATAATCGGCGCAGCGCCCGTACCCGTACCACCGCCCATACCTGCGGTAATAAATAACAAGTCGGTATCCTTTAATGCCTCTTGAATCGCCTCTTTATTTTCCTCTGCCGCCGCGCGTCCTACGGACGGGTCCGCCCCAGCGCCAAGACCTTTCGTAAGTTTTACGCCTATTTGAATACGGTTGGACGCTTTGGAACGCGCCAACGCCTGATTGTCGGTGTTTACCACGATATATTCTGCGCTTTGCAAGCCCGACTCAATTAAACGGTCAACGGCGTTATTCCCCGCACCGCCTACGCCGATAACTTTAATTTTTGCAACGCCCGAAAGATTATTGGCGTTCGAATCAAAAGCGGACGGCGCGCCAAAACCGTAGCCGTTGTCTTGTTCATTATAAAAATCGTTCATTTTTTCTTTCCTCCGAAGTTATTAAAAATTTTATAAAACCAACTGCGTTTCACTTTATCGCCAAGCGCCATATTTAAAAGTGCTATACGCGAAGAAAACGAAGGTTTGTCGTAATAAGGTAAATCGGGATAAATAATTTCCGTCAAACGGTTCAGCCGACCTGCAATATGCTCCGTTGCGCCGGCAATGCCGACAATCCCTTCTCCCGTAACGCCGATTGGATTGACCGCAAATACCGTCGCCTCTTTTTCCCGATAATATTTCGCAAAAAATTTTTCCACGCTTTCGCAAAGCACGTCTAAATCGTATTTTATAATATCCACGATTTTTTGCATAGAAAAAGTAACGTCACCGTGTTCGCTCGTCCAAGTTACCCCTTTGGGTACGCCCCCGCCCGACACGTTAGAGGTCAATAAAATTTCTTCCGCCAACGCATAGTCCACGTCTAAATTTTGCATAAGGGACGCAATAATCATTCCCTTTCCAAAATCAAAAGTTTCTTCGTGAACAACGCCGTTCCCGTACACGACGGAAATAGAACTCGTCACCACGCCGACGTCTAATAAAAAGGCGTAACCTTCCCTGCGTTTCTCGGAAAAAAGATATAACGCCTGCGCCAAAGAAGTGGGCAAATATTTTACCTGCTCAAACTCCAAATCTTTCAACACGGAAGAAACGACGCGATAAAAATCGTCGGCGAGAAAATAATAACAAAGCGCGCCTTTTAACAACGTCGTCGATACGCCGTACGTATCTTCCGCGTTACTGTATTTACAATTATCGCCTAAGGAAAAATACATTGCGCTGTGCCGTATACACCGCTTATTCGTCAATAATCCGTTTAATCCGCTTTGATACAATCCGTCGACGTCTTGCGCCGTCATTTTCCTTTTTTTGGGATAGGAAACGGTATGCCCTTTCGTTGCAATATCGATAAACGCCGAAGGCACGCCAACGAAAATCTCACCAATGACGCCTTCGTGGTTTTGCCGAACGGTGGTTATCGCGGTAACGACGGCAAGACGAAAAGATTCCTCGTCAAAAAATCCACCCGAAGAAAACCCGGCGTATTTTTCCGTATGACTCCCGTAAAGAACAAACGTATCGTTTACCCCTTTAGAACCGAGAAAAAAGGTCACCTCGTATGAACGCACGTCTAATATCGCAACACTTTCGTTTTTCATAAAGTTTCATCCGTCCCGTATTTCAAGCATAAAAAAACGCATTTTAAATATTATACACTATTTATAGGAAAATGTCAATACTATAATTAAAAAAATATTAAAAACACGCCTTGAAAGCGTGTTTTACTGATAAAATATCTATTTAGTTTATAATTCCTTCAAATTCGTCTTCTTGAGAATACGCGATAGACGGCGTACCGTTTTTATCTAACGCAACGATCATACCCGTCGTCCGTTCCGAATCCGACAAGGCAAAATATTTTTCAATCGCCAACCTTGCTTTCTCTTCCGTATGCAAAGAAGGATTCCGAACGTATATTTTTACCCCCTCGAAGGTCGTCAATTTAAGCACTACCGTATCTTCCAAACTACCGCCTTTGACAACGTCCACCTGTAAAATATTGCTTTGGATACCGTCAAGTAGCTCGTTTACCTTTTGACAAAACGCAAGCGTATACGCAAGACTCGTATCCCCCGAAAGCGTCCCGCCTTTTTCCCCAACGACGCTCAGCCCCGTTATAAGCACGTTCTTTCTTTTCCCCGTTACGTCCGAACGATTGGAATAATCCGTGCGAACGCCTAAAACCGTCCCGTCCGCGCCGAGAATATAATACCCTTCCTCCGCATTTAGACAGGGTACGGCGTACGTTTCCTCGTCTTCGCGAATATCAACTATCAAACGGTTTGGATAAGATTTTTCAAAATCGGTAATACGGAAATAGGGAAATTGCTCAACGATTTCCTCCGCTAAATCCCGTTCAACGAAAAACATACTTTTTCGTCCGTAAACTTCCTCCAATCGTTTTTGTAATTGCTCCGCTTCCGTTTTTGCCTCGTTGGATAAAGTCGTCGCCACCACCGTCACTTCGTCAACGCGATATACGGCGGAAACGCCCAAAACAGCCACCGACAAAAAAACGAGCGCCGTCAATAGGATTACGATAATTTTCTTTTTAGCCATACCTTTCCTCTTTCGTAGTTTTTTTCATAATCAAGTTTTATATCCGCACCCGACGGATTTTTGCCCCGAGTTTTTTTAATTTATACTCAAAATCGGCATACCCTCTGTCAATGTGCGATAAATCAATCACTTCGCTACGCCCTTCAGCTTTCAACGCCGCCACGACGAGTGCCGCGCCACCGCGCAAGTCCCCCGCAGTCAACCGCGCGCCGTGTAATTTTTCCACGCCTCGAATGACCGCCGTCCTACCCCGAACGGTAACGTCCGCGCCCATGCGTTTTAACTCCCCGGCGTATTTATACCGTGTTTCAAATAAATTCTCCACAACGAGCGTCGTACCGCGCGCCGTCGTACACAGCGCGGAATATTGCGCCTGCATATCGGTAGGAAAACCGGGGAAGGGCATCGTTTCCACCAAATCCACCGATTTTAACACGCCGTTACTGCGCAATATTATTTTATCATTTTTCGTATATATTTTGCAACCGTTTTCACGCAATTTATGTAAAAGTGCGGCAATATTTTCCGCCGGTACCCCACTCGTTTCAATTTCGCCCCCGCAAGACGCCGTTGCAATTAAATACGTTCCTATCTCAATCCTGTCGCCTATAGGGGTATAATCTACGCCGTGCAAGCGTCTTACGCCCTCCACGACAATCGTACCTCCGCCCGCGCCGTACACTTTCGCGCCCATTGCATTTAAAAAATTTTGCAAATCGGCAATTTCAGGTTCTTTCGCCGCGTTTCGAATTACGGTAATGCCTTGCGCTTTCACCGCGGCAAGAATAATATTTTCCGTCGCGCCGACGCTCGGAAAATCCAACAAAATTTCCGCGCCCGTCAATTTATCCGCTTTACATTCGATATATCCGCCTTCTTCTATAATTTCCACGCCCAAACGCTTTAACCCCGATAAGTGTAAATCAATAGGTCGCAAACCTATATCGCAACCACCGGGATAAGAAATTTTTGCGCGGTGAAATCGAGTAAGCACCGAACCGAGCATAAAAACGGAAGAACGCAGTTCCTTCGTCAGCCTTGGAGGGATTTCGTGAGAAACTGCGTTGGCGCTGTCTATGATAGCGCAGTCTTTTTGTCTACGGATTTTACACCCCACCTCTGTGAGTATCCGCATCATATTTTCCACGTCGGCTATCGTCGGCACACCGCGTATCTTTACTTGTTCATCCGTTAAAACTGACGCAGCCAAAAGCGGTAACACGGTATTTTTTGCACTTTGCGCTACTACTTCACCGTATAACTTTTCTCCACCGTCAATAATATACTTATCCATACGATAAAACTCCTTATGTTTTATTGTATGAGAAAAGGTGGGAATTTGTTCATTTGTCCTATCGTCCAATTTCTCCTCTCGTCCTTGCGTTTTTCCGTGAAATGGAATATAAAATTCCCATTGACGACATCGTTATAATTAAGGAAGTATTTCCAGAACTCACGAGCGGTAACGGCAACCCTGTCGGCGGTATACTACCGCTTACCACCATAGCGTTAATCACCGTTTGTATTCCGTACACGAGCGTTATTCCCGACGCAAGCAAAAAAGAAAAGAAATCGTCGGCTTCCCTCGCCGTTTTTATCCCCCTGAAAATAAGAAACGCGCTTATAAAAAACAAGCTTACTATCCCAAAAAAACCTAATTCTTCTCCGATAATCGATAAAATGAAATCACTTTCCGCAAACGGCAAAAAACGGTACTTTTGTCTTGATTTAAATAATCCCGTCCCAAACCAACCACCGTTTCCGAGCGCGTAAAGCGATTGAATAAGCTGATACCCCTCACCCTTCGGCGATTCCCAGGGGTCTAAAAACGCGCTTAATCTCGAAAGTCGGTAAGGTTCTGCAATAATCAAAAGCGGTACGGCTAAAAGCGCCGGAAGAAAAATAAAAGCAAAATGTTTCAGTTTCATACCGCCGAGAAATAACATCGCAAGCATTAAAAAAGCGACGCACATCGTAACGGACATATTCGGTTCTAAAATAATTAGCGCGCAAATCCCACCGCCGGCAAGCAATATAGGCAATACGCCTTTAACCGTCCGCATCTTTCCCATATTCTCGGACATATACGCCGAAGAAAATATCACGAACCCGTATTTTGCCAATTCGGACGGCTGTATCGTAATCGAACCTATCCCAATCCAACGCGTCGCCCCGTAATTGGACTTTCCCAGCCCCGGTACGAATACGAGCGCCAATAAAACCATCGGAATTATAAGCGCAACCCAACGTGTTTTCTTTCCTTTTAATTTCGTATAATCCAACCTACCGCAAAAAAACATCGCTATTAAA
Organism: Clostridiales bacterium; assembly: GCA_015069285.1. Lineage (GTDB taxonomy): Bacteria > Bacillota > Clostridia > Christensenellales > Borkfalkiaceae > Scatosoma. Next base: position 10,138 of record SVIX01000030.1, read on the forward strand.
CCGCCGATAAATCCGATAAGTTGTTTTTTGACGAAATACCATTCGTCCCCGTATTGCGTTTCCGCAACGTACCCGCTCGCAGAATAAACCGCAACCACGCCAAACCCTGCAAGTAACGCCGTTAAAATAAGTATAACCCTATCTCCGTACGCACCCCTTCGTTTACTCCGTTTCCCCCGTTGAACGCTCGGTTGCGTTCGCGAGTTCAAAACCGTCGTTATCGCAATCTCTCTCGTTTGATTCCATTCCAAGCTCTTCTTCCTTTCTAAATTCCGTTTGCCCGTCCGCGGTTTTTTCTTTAAGCGTATTGACGATTTCAACAAACTTATCCCCCCTTTCCTCATAGCTTGTAAACGCGTCGAAACTTGCGCTTGCAGGGCTTAACAGCACCGTTTCTCCTTTCTTTGCCTTTAACGACGCTACCAAAACGGCAAACTCAAAATCCTTACACACGGTAATATTTTCAAAACCGTTTCCACGCGCGCTTTTTAATAGCTCGTAACGATTTTCCCCGTACAATACCGCGTGTTTAATTTTAGAGTTTTTCAACGCCGTAAACAAGGATTGGTAATCATACCCCTTATTTTTACCGCCCAACAAAAGCACCGTATTTTCTTTCATCGTTTCTATCGCCTTAAGCGTTGCGTCTACGTTCGTACCCTTTGAATCGTCTATATAAGTAACGCCGTTGACCTTCCCTACCTCTTCCAAACGATGTTTAATCCCTTTAAAAAAGGTAAGCGTATCGATAATCATTTGCGTTTTAACGCCCATAATTTTCGCAACGGCAATAGACGCCAACGCGTTTTGAATAGTATGTAGCCCGCCTGCAAACAAATCGCGCGCGTCGATAATTTTTTCATTCGCAAACCATAACGCTCCGTTTTCAAAAAACGCGCCGTTTACCCGTTCCCGCAACGAAAACCAAACGATTCTCGCCTTCGTTTTCTCCGCAAACGAACGCACCGTCGTATCGTCGTAATTGAGAACGGCGTATTCCGTTTCCGTGCAATTTTTAAAAAGTTTTCTCTTTAAAAACACGTAGTTTTCCATATTATAATGTCGATTTAAATGGTCTTCCGTCACGTTAAGCGCAACCGCAATATGCGGACAAATCGAATTTAGCGTTTCCAGTTGAAAACTTGAAATTTCCGCAACGGCAATTTCGTTTTCGTCTAAATCGCAAAATTCCGTCATCGGTTGCCCTATATTCCCGCACGAAGTCGCTTTATATCCGCCTCTCGTCAATATATCCGTAATCAACGATACCGTAGTCGTTTTCCCGTTCGTACCCGTTACCGCTATTATCGGACAACGCATACGCCTTACGGCAAGTTCCGTTTCTCCCATAACCGCCCTTCCTTTGCGCTTAAACGCCACGGCAATCGGATTGTCTATAGGAATCCCGGGACTTAATACCAATGCGTCGCAAATATCGGGCATTTGCGAAAGTTGTTCTCTATTTACCCGTTTTGCCCCCTGCTGTACGAGCGCGCTTATCGTTTGCTCGATACGCTCACTCGACAAATCGTCGTAAATATACACCGTTGCTTTTCGTGAAAGCAAAAATTCGGTTGCCGACCGCCCCGAACGGGAAAGTCCTAACACGAAATATACCTGTTTTTCGGGAAACATAGTAACCTCCTAAAAATTATAAAATACCACAAATACAAATCACGCCTAACACCGCCGTAATTATCGCATACGCATAAGCGATTTTACCTTCCGAATATCCTTTCTTTTGAAAATGGTGGTGTATGGGCGCCATTAAAAAGATGCGTTTTCCGCCCGTTACTTTATAGTATATTACTTGTAAAAGAACGGATATGACGGATAGAACGAACATTACGCCGATTATCGCTACGTATAACGCGTTCCCAGTAAACGTCGCCACGCACGAAGCGATTCCGCCGAGCGATAAAGACCCCGTGTCCCCCATAAAAACGGAAGCGGGATAGGAATTAAAAAGAAGATACGCGCAAAGCGCTCCGACCACGCAAAAACACACTATTCCCTGCCCCGTATTTTGCGATTGCGCGTGTATTAAAATTCCAAACGCCAAAAAAAACGGAACGCTCGTCCCCGCGGCCAATCCGTCCAATCCGTCCGTTAAATTGACGGCGTTTACCGTTGCAAGGAAGACGAACAGGGTAAGTGGCAACGCAAAAAAGCCTATATTGATATATTTATCGGTGAACGGTAAATATAAGAAAGTCAGTCCGCTACGCAGACAAAATACTCCGACGAACAGGGCGATAATTGCTTGAAAGGAAAATTTTTGCCAAGCCTTTAATCCCAAATTTTCTTTATGTCTATGCTTTAAATAATCGTCTAAAAGCCCTACCGCCATATACGCAAGCCCGATTACAACGGTAACAAATACGTCACGGCTTGCGTCACGAATAAAAACGGCAGAAGAAATCACCGTCGCCAAAATAAACGCGATGCCTCCCATCGTCGGAGTTCCGCTCTTTTTTTTATGTTCTTTTAAATAGACGAGAATATTTTGTCCTGCCTTTAAACGCCGTAAAATCGGTATTAGCGCGAAACAAAAAACAAGCGATAATGCAAACGCCGTCAACGCGGAAAGTAAATACGTCTTCATACAACCTCTCTACCGTTGTATAACGGTTTGTGTTTTTATTACTTTTTCGATTATATCATTGTCGTAGAACGGATATTTTATACCCATAATTTCTTGATAGCGTTCCCCGCCTTTTCCTGCTACGAGCAAGATATCCCCTTCCCGCAAATAGCCGATTGCGTATTCAAGCGCTTTCGTTCTATCGGGTACGACGACGTATTTAGAAGAATATCGACGATATCCTTTTTCTATGTCCGCAATAATATCCAACGGGTCTTCATAACGCGGATTGTCCGAAGTTAGTACGGAAAACGCGCATTTTTTCGCCGCAACCGCACCCATCAACGGTCGTTTCCCTTTATCTCTGTTCCCCCCGCAACCAAATAAACATATCAACCTACCTGACGCGTGCGCTTTTAAGGAGGACAAAGATTTCTCTAAACCGTCGGGGGTGTGCGCAAAATCCACGAAAATATCCGCGCCGTTTATACTCCCAATCCGTTCCAAACGCCCGTCTACGCCTCGCAAACAATTTATGCCTTGCACGCAATCTTCCATAGAAATCCCCAACGCAACGGCGCAAGTAACGGATGCAAGCGCATTATATACGTTATGACGCCCTATAAACGACAACGAAATACGCGCGATTGCGTCGTTCACGTTAAAAATACATCGTATCCCTTTTAAGCTCTCGTCCGTAATAATAGCAAAAGCGTCAGAGGGCGTATATAACCCGTAATATACGTTTTTCGCTTGGTTTTCCTCGCGCATTTCCCCTAACGACCTGCCCGTTTCATCGTCCCCGTTTATCACGGATATAGGACAACAAGCAGACGAAAACAAACGACTTTTCGCCTCTTTGTAGCTTGCCATCGTTTTAAAAAAATCCAAATGGTCTTGCGTGAAATTCGTAAAAATACACGCGGAGAATTTAATCCCTGCCATCTTACGATAATACAAAGCGTGCGCAGAAGCCTCCATAACTACGTATTCGACTCCGTCTAACCACATTTTCGCTAAAATTTTATGCAAAAACACGGGGTCGGGCGTCGTCAAATCCGAAGAAAGATAATTTCCTAAATAGCGTACGCCCAAAGTCCCGATAACACCCACCTTTTTCCCCGCTGAATGTAGAATAGACGCAAGCATATGCGCCGTCGTCGTTTTACCGTTCGTGCCCGTAATTGCTATTATTTTTAAATTTTCAGAAGGATTGCCGTAAAACGCAGAAGCGTATAAAGCAAGCGCTTCACGCGTATCTTCTACGAGAATTTGCGGTACGCTTACCTTCAATATGCGTTCCACAACCAAAACTACCGCGCCGTTTCTTATCGCCTCTTCCGCGAACTCGTGCCCGTCTTTTACGCCACCCGTAAGACAAAAAAATAGACCGTTTTTTATCCGTTCTCGACTATCCCAAACGAGCGTTTCTATATCCCGCTCCCAGTCCCCCTCGTATACTACTTTCCCTTTTTGAACCCCGTTATAAAGTTTGGTAAATTTCATTCCTCTTTCTCCCTTCGTCTTATATTTTATTGTATTCCCGTACAAGCTTAGGTATGAAAGTAAATATAAAAATCATGCCAAATCTTTTAACGATTTGCTTTAGTAAAAAATAGCGCAAAAAATCAGGGTTTTGACGATAATTTTCCGTTCAAAACCCTGCTTTTTGCCGTTTTTATGTAAAAAATACGGTAATTTTGATACTTTACTTGTATCAAAATTACCGTCCAATCGTGTGAAATGGCGATCAAAAAGATATTTTACCTTTTTATCGATGGATTTGAATCCGCGCGCATATTCAGCGATCCGCGCCGTCCTTGTAAACCGACACGGAGAGCAGACACGAATCCGTCACTTTCTATGTGTTACTATCCACTTGCGCACTACCCGAAAACCACGCATAAGTGGTCGAGCAAAGGCAGATGATGCAAACCAAAATGCCGAGAATAGAGGTTACGGAAAGGCGTGCAAACGCTTTGTCCGACAGTTTTTCTTTATTCTGTTGTTCCATAGCGTTTGCACCTCCTTAAATTCTTCGATTACCGCCCAAGTCCCGAAGAACTTGGGTGGATTTAAAGTAATATATCTGTCAATCAGTACGACATAAAATTATTCTACAGTGATAGTAGAACCTGCGCTGTTTCCGTAGGTAGCGCCAACCAAGGTGCAATTCTTCAGAACAACGGTCGCATAGGAATCTGCATAGATGGTATAAGCAGCAATCAGGTTAGCACCATTTTTATAGTTGAAAGTGCAATTGTTGAAATCATACTCTCCAAACGAGCACCACGTTGCACCGTCGTTTTCATCTGACAAAACAAACGTGCAATTGTTAAATTCCGCATTTATGCCATTGAGCATAACATAACCCTTGAAGGTGCAATTGTTGAAGACATATTTTGTAGAGGAAACAGTTGTACCCATTTCACCCACGAGAGCCATAGCATGCATGCCGTCTCCGGCAGTCACAATAGCACACTCGTCGAATATAACCGTGTCGGAAACAGCAGTTTTTTCGGCGGAAATCATTGAAGCACTCTCAATTTTGAATTCTGCTCCTTTAACGGTAGCTCCGGTCGGGATGCTAAAGATAGGAACTATAATCTCATCTGTGGTGGTGCCGACGGTGTCAACATCAATCGAAACGCCGGTTGCATCAAATACAGTAGCTTCGGTCATGTTCTCGAAAGAAGAAACCAATTCATTGGTGCTGTTAACCGAAATGGTATATGTAGCATCCTTATCATACTCATTGTTGAAGCTATCGCTCTCAGAAGCAAGCTGAGTAGCAAGGAGCTGAACAGCAAAGCCGCCGCCAACGTTCTTACCCATGTACTCGTTGCCTGCCGAAGTGCTCATCTTAAGCGCAATCGTATAAACTTCGTATACGTTACCCGCTTTGTCAGCGTCGTCCGCGTAAAGTACGCCGTGCGCCGCGCCGTCCTTGTCGTTCATAAGTGAAGTAAGGTTACCTACGTAATAAGCGCTATCGGGAGTAAGCGCGCTACGCTCTACCGTAGTAGCTCCGCTAACCATATACACCTCGATTACGTCTGCAAGGTTTACTTCCCCCGCCTCGCCGTTGGGAATAATGCTAAGCGTAAATTTAAGGTCAAGCGAACCTTCGTTTTCAATCTTAACGTACTTAACGGCGGTATAACCGGGTTCCCAGTTGCTATAATTAAAGATAGCGCCTTTAGACGCGTCCGCCCACTTTGCGTCGTTGACGTCGGTAAGAACCTCGTCCGAGTATTCAAGCGATACGTCCAAAGTACCCGTTTGAATGATGTTGTTACTGCTCGTAACGCTGTCCGTAAACCAAGCGAACGTCGTGCCCA
>SVIX01000031.1 GCA_015069285.1 Clostridiales bacterium
ATCTTCTACCCAGACAATCTCAGATTGTCTATTTTGTCTCGCCAATTTTTACTCTCTTTACATTTTTCTAAAAATTTTTGAAACAGTGCCTATTTTCGCTTGACTATTTAATAGTTAGCTCCTTAAAAAACCGTTTTATCCGCTATATCCGCAAGTACCGTTTGGATAAATTCGTCCACGGCAACCGCGCCCATATCGCCCTTATCGCGACGGCGAACGGCTACTTGCCCGGACTCTGCCTCTTTTTCACCGATTACAAGCATATACGGCACTTTTTCCATTTGCGCCTCACGGATTTTATAGCCTATCTTCTCGTTGCGTTCGTCTACGCTGACGCGCGCGCATTTTCGCGCAAACTTCTTTTGCGTAAGACTCTTGCCTATCGGTAATCGGAAGATTATCGAGCCGTACAATCATCACCGTACGGCGAGAAGGGTCACTTCTTCTTAAGCTTTATAAGTTTATTATAAAGCGTACACTTCTATCAACTGTTTTTTTTATGATTTTTTGACATTTTTTACTTTTCTATTTTATTTTTGAAATATTTCCCTATTTCCGCCAAATATCTTGCCGCCGACGGTATAAGTTCCACGGGAAGATTGTTCGACGGCAAATTGGCTTCCATCGTAATATCACCTTGATAGCCAATCTCTTTCAAAGCGTCGATTATCGGCTCGTAGTCGATTTTTTGTATAAACGGGAACGAATGGTTGTCATTCACCAAATCAACGTCGTGCAAATGCATAGATTGCATATACGAACCGAGTTTTTTAATAATCTTTTCCGCGCCCCCGCCGAAAGCGTGCATCATTTCGGCGTGACCGATGTCCACGCACGCTACGAAAACGTCTTTAGGCAATAATTCCATATGCGCAAAAAAATCGTCGGGAAGGGAGCAAGCCGCCGGCATTACGTGCCCTTCGGGTTCACCCCAATGCCACCAATTCCACATATTTTCTACGCCGATTTTTACGCCTGCCTTCCTTGCCGATTCCGCAAGCATAAGATACAACTTCGCGTTTTGTTCGGGGTTAAAATTGTTACAAGGATGCACGACGCAAACCTTTGCGCCTAAAATACCGCTAATTTCAATGGAACGGATAATTTCAGGAATAATTCTTTGATTATGTTCCTCGTTATCTTGGATATAAATGGGGAACGGAGCGTGCGTTTGATTACAGGGAAATCCTATTTTATCTGCATACGCGCGCAAAGCTTTTGCCCGCTTAATATAATCGTCTTGCCTAAGCATCTCTAAACCGTAGCTACCGCACATACAATAATCGTACGCGGTAAACCCGGATTCTTTTAATAAAGATAAAATCGCTTTATCGTCCCCGTATCTTTCGAAAGGGCTCGTCGTGGTAGAAATATACATCGTTCTATCCTTCCTTTTTAAAAAGATTTTTTGTCTGCGATATCTTCTAAGACGGTCGAAATGAATTCGTCAACGGCAATCGCGCCCATATCGCCTTTATCGCGACGACGAACGGCTACTTGCCCGGACTCTGCCTCTTTTTCACCGATTACAAGCATATACGGCACTTTTTCCATTTGCGCTTCGCGGATTTTATAACCGATTTTTTCGTTACGGTCATCCACGCTCACACGAATCCCAGCCTCGCGCATTTTCGCGCAAACTTCTTTCGCGTACCCTTCTTGCTTGTCCGTGATAGGCAAAATTTTTACCTGCAACGGCGAAAGCCATACGGGGAATTTACCTGCGAAGTGTTCGATTAAAATACCGATAAAGCGTTCAATCGAACCGAATACGACGCGGTGCACCATAATCGGTTGATGTTTTGCGCCGTCCTCGCCCACGTATTCCATTTCGAATCTTTGCGGGAGTTGGAAGTCAAGCTGAATCGTACCGCATTGCCAAGTTCTGCCGATAGAGTCTTCCAAATGGAAGTCAATCTTCGGTCCGTAGAACGCTCCGTCGCCTTCGTTGACGACGTATTGCATACCCATATCCTCAAGCGCCATACGAAGCGCGTCGGTTGCGGTATTCCAATCCTCGTCGCTACCCATACTGTTTTCAGGACGGGTGGAAAGTTCTACGTGGTACTTAAATCCAAACAGCGTATACACTTCGTTGATAAGGCGGACGATACCTTTGATTTCGTCTTTGATTTGTTCTCTCGTCATAAAGATATGCGCGTCGTCTTGCGTAAAGGAACGCACGCGGAACAAGCCGTGGAGCTGACCTGATTTTTCGTGACGATGCACTAATCCCAATTCGCCCATACGGATAGGCAAATCTTTATAGCTGTGCGGTTCGTTTTTATACACCAAAACGCTACCGGGACAGTTCATAGGCTTAATGGCAAAATCTTCTTCGTCCACTTTCGTGGTATACATATTATTGCGGTAATGCGCCCAATGCCCAGACGTTTCCCAAAGCGTCTTATTTAACATAATCGGCGTAGAAATTTCTACGTACCCGTCGCGCGTATGGATTTGACGCCAATATTCGATAAGCGTATTTTTAAGCACCATACCGTTGGGCAAGAAGAAGGGTAAACCTTTTCCCTCGTTCATAAGCGCGAAAAGTTTTAATTCCTTGCCCACTTTTAAATGGTCGCGTTTTTTCGCCTCTTCAAGCATCGTAAAGTATGCGTCCATTTCGTCCTTTTTCGCAAACGCCGTACCGTAAATACGGGTAAGCATTTTATTGTGTTCGTCACCGCGCCAATACGCACCTGCGATACTCGTAAGTTTAAACGCTTTAATCTTTCCCGTCGAGGGCAAATGCGGACCTCTGCAAAGGTCGGTAAAGTTGCCCTGTTTATAGAAAGAAATCGTTTCACCTTCAGGTAAATCTTCAATCAGTTGCACTTTATAATCTTCGTTATAATCCTGCATCAACGCAATCGCTTCCTCTTTAGGCAAAGTAAAACGCTCTATCGGGAAATTCCCTTTGATAATCTGTTTCATTTCCGCTTCCACTTTGGATAAATCCGACGCGGATATAGGCGTTACGAAATCTACGTCGTAATAAAAACCGTTTTCGATAACGGGACCAATAGAAAGTTTACAGGTAGGATACACCGTTTTGAGCGCTTGCGCAAGCACGTGCGCGCAGGTATGGCGGTATACGTTTAAGCCTTCCTTATCTTTCATTGTCACAATTTCCAACGTATCGTTGTCGGAAAGCGTGCGCGATAAATCGACGAGTTCGCCGTTTACTTTCGCGCAAACTGCGTTTCTCTCCAAGCCCTCGGAGATAGCAAGCGCTGCCGCGTATGCCGTCGCTCCGTTCTCCAATTCCATTACGTCGCCGTTTTTAAGTATAATTTTCATAAATATTCCTCCGAACAGTTCCCTGTTTTTTTCTGTTTTTATCGTAAAAAAAATCCTTAAACCCTATCAAGAGTTTAAGGACGCGATTGTTTTTTCGCGCGGTTCCACCTTAATTGTTACGGATTATTTTTCCGCAACCGCTTTTTTCTTTTTTACTTGTTTAAATATAAATAAAGTGGTTTCGCTTTCGTTTCGGAACGCCCGTTTTTCAGCCGTGGAACGGTGCTCTCTGTGTTTCCGTCTTACGAGGCTACTTATCTTTACCTTCTTTATTTTACCCTTTTACGGCGTATTTGTCAACCGTTTTTAAGAAATATTTTTATTTTTCTAACAAAAAACCGCTTTTGACCCGTAATACCTTTTTAAAAATCTCGTCGTGTTTTTATCGGTATCGCCAAAACAGTACACCCGTTCGGCTTGCCCGAGTAAAATTTCCCCTATCGCCGACTCCTCGCCCGTAAGCACGCTACGCGATAAAAGACGGTATTCTTCGTCGTATACCTTTCCGTCTTTTAAGAACAGCTTTCCTTCGCCGTCCTCCGTCAAAAACTCCAAAAATCCTTCTAACGAAGCGGTATTCATATCCGTCGGCACGTATTCGGCGATTCCCTCCCAGCGTTTTTTTAGTTCGCGTAAGCGGAAATGATATACCCCGTCTAAACAGTAGCGGTTGCTACCGCCAAGTCGGCGATAGGCGTACGCTTTATCGTCTTTATAATCCGCCGACACGAGCGCGGTGAATAACAATCGCCGTTCCTCCGCTTTTAAAAAGGGCAAAACCAAACGTTTTTCAAAAAAAGCGTATTTATATCCCACCGCAAGCACGTCGGCGATATTTTCCTCCGCGAAGCGTTTTACGTACGGGCAGTACGCGCGTTCAGCGCGAAAGGAAAGCTCCGCGTACTCGCCCTCTTCCTTTAAATTACACACCGCGGGCAAAAATGAAAAACGTTGCTGTACCTTCCCGTATAAGTAAGACATATATAAGCCGTTATAGCCGTTTTGCGTTATCGTTATTTCTTCCACACCATTATTGTATGCCGTAACTTAAAAATTATTTATTCCAAAAGCGTAAATCCGCTCCGTTTGCGCTTGCATAATTGCTTGACTTGTCGAAAAAAATCCTTTATAATAGATACTGTTATTGAAAAGAAGTATATTTCATTATGCGCAATTCGTCAATTACGCGTAAATTCGGAGGTCTTTTAATTATGGATATGAAATCCGTCGAAAGCAAATGGCAAGCAAAATGGGAAAAATCCAAGCTTAACGTGTTCAATAAAAAGAACGCGGATAAAAAGTGGTACGTTTTGGAAATGTTCTCCTATCCGTCCGGCGCAAAACTGCACGTTGGGCATTGGTATAACTACGGTCCTACGGATACCTATGCACGATTCAAAAAAATGCAAGGCTACGAAGTATTCCAACCGATGGGATTCGACGCTTTTGGATTACCCGCGGAAAATTACGCGATTAAAACGGGAATCCACCCTAAAGATTCCACCGAGAAAAACATTGAAACGATGGAACGCCAATTAAAAAATATGGGCGCGATGTTCGACTGGTCGGCGGAAATGGTCACTTGCGAAGAAAATTATTACAAGTGGACGCAATGGCTGTTTTTGCAACTTTATAAAAAGGGCTTGGCGTACCGCAAAGAGGCGCTCGTGAATTGGTGTCCCTCTTGCGAAACCGTTCTCGCCAACGAACAGGTTATCAACGGCGAATGTGAACGCTGTTCTTCCGTCGTACTCCGTAAAGATATGACGCAATGGTTTTTCAAAATTACCGACTACGCCGAAGAATTGCTCTCCGATTTGGACAACATTGATTGGCCTGAAAAGACCAAGCTTATGCAAAAAAATTGGATTGGTAAGTCTACCGGTTGCGAAATTCATTTCGAGTGTGAAACGGGTGACCTTATCACCGTATTCACTACCCGCCCCGACACCGTATTCGGCGTAAATTACGTCGTGCTTGCGCCCGAGCATCCGCTCGTGGAAAAATTAAAAACGGCGCATCCTGAACAAGCGGAGGCAATCGACAAATACGTACGCTACGCGTCGGAAGCAAACGATATCGACAGACTTTCCACCGCGCGTGAGAAGACGGGCGTCTTCACGGGCGCATACGCTATTCATCCGCTCACGGGGAAAAAAGTGCCTATTTATCTCGCCGATTACGTATTGTATTCTTACGGTACGGGCGCGGTTATGGCGGTTGCGGCGCACGACGAACGCGATTATGCGTTTGCCACCAAATACGGTTTGCCTATCACCCAAGTCATTCAAAAAGTAGGCGGAGAAACGATTTTGCCTTTCTGCGACGACGGTATCCTCGTCAACAGCGGTGAGTTCGACGGTTTATCGGGCGACGAGGCGCGCGACGCTATCGCCGTATATCTTACGAAAATCGGTAAAGGCGGTAAAAAGGTAAATTACCGTTTGCGCGATTGGTCCGTTTCCCGTCAACGTTATTGGGGCGCGCCTATTCCTATGATTCATTGTGAAAAATGTGGCGTCGTTCCCGTGCCTGAAAAGGATTTACCCGTAAAACTTCCTTACGACGTAGAATTTAGACCCAACGGAAAATCCCCTCTTGCTACGCACGAAGGGTTTATGAAATGCACTTGCCCTAATTGCGGTGGCAAAGCTTCGCGCGACCCCGATACGTTAGATACCTTCGTATGTTCGAGTTGGTATTATTTGCGTTATCCCGACGCGCATAACGATAAACAGGCGTTCTCCCCTGAAATCGCCAACAAAATGGCGCCCGTGGACGTTTACGTAGGCGGTTCGGAACACGCTTGTATGCACCTTCTTTACGCGCGTTTTATCACCAAAGCGCTTCGCGATATGGGATATATCAATTTCAGCGAACCGTTCAAACGCCTCGTACACCAAGGCATTATTTTAGGTCCGGACGGCAACCGTATGAGTAAATCGCACGGCAACGTCATTTCCCCCGACGTATATATCGACGAATACGGTTCGGATATTTTCCGATTGTATCTTATGTTCGGATTTAGCTACACCGAAGGCGGACCTTGGAACGACGACGGTATTAAGTCGGTTGCAAAATTTATTGACCGTGTAGAAAGAACGGTACGAAAAGCGTTAGAGTTAGACCCTTCAAGTGGGATTCAAGAAATGCGCGCACAAGAAAAAGCGCTTGACTATGCAAAAAATTACGCAATCAAATGCATCACGCGCGACGTAGAAGTTTTCTCGTTCAACACGTCCGTTGCCCGTATTATGGAATACGTGAACGCGCTTATCAAATACGATAGCGAAAACAGCGAAAAGAACGTAACCTTCTACAAGACCTGTATAGAAGATTTAATCCGTATTCTTGCGCCGTTTGCGCCCCATTTCGCTGAAGAGCTTTGGGAAATCGTCGGACAAAAAGAAAGCGTATTCTTAGAAAGCTATCCTCCCGTCAACGAACAAGCGCTCGTAAAAGACGAAGTAGAATACGCCGTACAAATCAACAGCAAAATCAAGGCAAAAATGATGATACCCGAAGGGCTTGCGGACGCGGAAATGCAAGCGCTCGTCTGTCAAAACCCTGACGTTGCGGAACAGATTGCAGGCAAAACGATAAAGAAATGTATTATCGTTAAGGGTCGTTTAATCAATCTCATCGTCGGCTAATACGACATAGTATAAAAACGGCGTTCACTTGAAAAAGTGAACGCCGTTTTGTTTTGGGATTCGTTTGATTTATAATAAATAGTACGGCATTTCAGAACCAAGTTCCACGCGAACGACCGCGTCTTTTTTAACGCTCGTTTTTGCGGGCGCTTTTTTTGCCGTCGTCTTTTTCGCCGTAGTCTTTTTCGTCACCGGTTTCTTTGCCGTTGCCTCTTCCACGGGCGCGATAAGCTTTTCCGTTACCTGCGGGTCGGGATTTGCGATGACGTGACTGTTTTCCATATCGGGCGCAGTCGTTTGCACTTTCGAATATCCGTTGTTTTCTACTCTTTTGATTGCGTTTTTACCGATTGCCATATTCCATTATCTCCTTTGCTAAATTGGTATATTCCACGGCGCTACGACTCGTTTTTTTGTACGCAACGACGGGTTTACTGTTATCTTGCGACCATTCCACCGCGCTATCCACGCGAATGTACGTTTCAAACAAATACGCGCCTTCGCTCGCTTTTAGCGTTTCCATCGTTTGCTTGAAATATTTTTTCCGTTCGTCCGCCTTCGTTACCGCGATACCCATAACCTCCAATTTCGGCGCTATCGTTTTCGCTTGCGAACAAAACTCAAACATATTTGCAAGCCCGAACAAACCCCAAGGACTTGCCTCTACGGGAATTACGACGTAATCGGATGCGCACATAATATTCATTACCCAGCAACCGAGCGTCGGAGGCGAATCGATTAAAATATAATCGTAATACCCTTTCGCTCTTACCCGTTCCAAACATTTTTTCAAAACGAATTCTCTTTGCCATTTGGAGAAAAGGTCAAACTCAATACCGCTCATAAGCGACGAGGAAGGGATAATGTCCAATCCTTCAATTCCCGTTTCCACGATATAATCGGTGAAATCTTTTTCCTCTTTTAACGCCGAATGGATATTTTTACCACTCTTTGCGTATTCCAGCGCTTGCTCTTCGTCGAAATAAGAAATGGTCAAATTGAGTTGCATATCGCCGTCTATCAACAACACCTTTTTCCCAAGCATTGCCATAGCGCAACCTACGTTGGAACAAGTCGTCGTTTTTCCGCTACCGCCCTTATTATTGGCAAATGCGATTACTTTGGTTTTGCTCATAATTCTCCTTATAAAAGCCAGGTATCCAAATTTTGCGTTTTGGGCAATACTTTTGGCTTTCGTACTTCTTTTTGTTTAGGACGACGAGGTTTTTTATTATCGTCGTTTAAAAATTCGGCGAGTTCTTTTATCCCTTCGCCCGTTATGGAGCTTACGGGGAACACCTTTTTACAGCCTGCCAACTTTAGCCAACGGGTTACCCTCTCTACGTTTGCGTCAGGTTTGTCTATACCCGTAACGATGCCTATCGTTTCGCGATTGACCATACTCGTCAAACAAGGCGAAAAAATGGAATAGGGCTCGTTTGCGGAAAGCACCAAACCTACCACGTCCGCTTCATACGCGTACAAAGCGAGCGCACCGCTCGTTTCTCTACGCTCGGTATATTCCCCCGGCGTATCGATAACCGTGTCGAGGTAATTGACGTACTGCGTTTTATAATATTTAATTTCCTCACCGCGCAAAGCCTGCGTCAACGTCGTTTTACCTGCCGCCACTCTGCCGAATAACATAATCTTTTTCATTAGGTTTTCGTCAACTCGCAACAAGCGTAACCGAGCTTGTTGATAAAATATTCTCTTATCGCCGTGAACGCCGATTCTACGGAAGATACCGTACCCGTAATAATCAACGTACCCGTAAATCTATCGACGAACCCGATATCCGCGCCCGACGATTTCATCGCGATATCCGCCGCAATAACCGCGCTTTCGTAAGGAATTACCGTTAAAACGCCAATCGCGCTTTTCGTGTAATCCGTTTGCGGGTCTAACCCGAGCTTGGTATACAACGTTTCGCCGGGGTTTGCGATAATATGGCAAAGGGTGATTTGTTTACCGGGGACGAATTCTTGTATAATCGTCATTTTATCTTTCAGTTCCATTTCGTTCTCCTCTATTGTTTGCGGTGACGGCGTTACCCGCCGATTTGACATTTCAATCCGCTTTCTTCCGCTACGGAAAGTAAATATTTCATTCTTTCCTGTGTGGGCGGTTCTATATTTTTAAGCGAATAATTTCTATCAAGCCCCGCGTATTTATCCTGTCCTAAACGATGATAGGGCAATAAATGATGTTCTTTTACTCCGTCAAGCGTTTTGGCAAACTTCGCTATTGCGCGAATTTCTTCCGCCGTATCGTTAAACGTCGGCACAACGGGCGTACGGATAATCAATTCCGTTTGCCCGCTCTTGGCAATACGTTTCGCGTTTTCAAGAATGGTTACGTTGTCCGCGCCCGTATATTCTTTATGTTTTGCCGAATCCATATGCTTGATATCCATTAAATACAAATCCAAATAGGGCAAAAGCTCTTGAATTTTGGGGAACTCGGCGTTGCCCGTCGATTCTATTGCGGTATGTAACCCTTCTTCTTTACAGGCGTGGAGTAAATCTCTTGCAAATTCGTGTTGCGCCAACACCTCCCCGCCTGATAGGGTAATACCGCCTCCGCTCCTACGGTAAAAGGGTAAATCGGCTAAAAGCTCGGGCATCAGTTCCTCTACGGTAACGTCCTTGCCTACCGTTTTTTCTTTGCCGTTTTCGACGAGCGTTTGTATTTTATATTCCTGTGATTCGGGATTACAACACCACGCGCAACGCATATAACAACCCTTGAAAAATACAATCGTACGGATTCCCGGTCCGTCGTGAATCGAGAATCTTTGTATATTGAATATTCTTCCTTTGGTTTGATATATACTCATTTTACCTTAAAAACCTTGTTGTGTTCTATTAATAATATCGTCTTGCAACGAACGCGACAGCGTCGTAAACAACGCGCTATAACCTGCTACGCGGACGACGAGCGTTTTATATTTCTCAGGGTTCGCTTGCGCGTCCAACAACGTTTCACGCGTTACCACGTTGAACTGCATGTGCATACCTTTTTGGTCGAAATACGAACGGATAAGCGCAACGAACTTCGTCAATCCCGACATACCTGCCAACGCGGACGGGTGGAATTTTTGATTGAGTAGCGTTCCGTTGGATGCGATACCTTGTTCAAGTTTTGCCACGGAATTTGCCGTCGCCGTAGGACCTTTTACGTCTCTGCCCGACGCAGGACCGATACCGTCCGCAATCGGCGTGAACGCCAAACGCCCGTCGGGGGTTGCGCCCGTTTGCTCGCCCAAAGGTACGTTTGCAGAAACGGGATACAAACCTGCTTGATAAATACCGCCACGACAATTCGTATATTGCGGTAATTCTTTGGTATAGCTGTTCGCAACTTCTCTTGCGAGCATATCCGCCTCGTAAATATCGTTACCGTACTTAGGACACGTTTCGTCTATCAAACGCTTAATTTCTCTAAAGCGCGCCTTTTGTTGAGGGTCAAGCGAATTTGCCGTCGTTACCTCTTCGTAAATAATGCGAATAACCTCTTTCGTTACTTCAACGCCTTGTTTTGCAAGTTCACAAGCAATCTCCGAGGTCACGCGTTCCGCCGCGTCGCCCTTTAAGCCGTAACCAAAATTTGCCTTTAACGCGTCACGGTATTCTGCCATCGTTACCGATTTATCTTCAAACACGAGTTTTTTAATGGCGAGCAAAGCGTCCGTGTTATTGGCGATACCAAAGCCTTGCGGACCTGTAAAGTTGTAAATTGCACCGCCCTCTTGCAAGGATTTACCGCGCCCGATACAATCGTCGACCATACACGATTCAAAGGGTAACGGACAACGCGTGCCGTGCGCTAAATCAATCGCGTTACAAGCGTTTACCATCAATTTAATAAAGTAACTTTGTTGCGTTTTATACGCCTCGAACACTTCCTCGAAGGAAGTCATTTTGGTCACGTCGCCCGTTTTCGGTCCAATTTGCACGCCTTTATCCATACCGTTGGAGAACACAAGTTCCATCGGACGGCACATATTAAAGAACGCGGCGTCGTGCCAACCGTCCGTTTTTCCGCCTTTTTGCGGTTCTACGCAACCGATAATCGCGTAATCACGCGCGTCTTCCAAGGAAACGCCACGAGCCATAATGGACGGAATGATAATTTCGTCGTTATAGTACGCAGGCAAACCCGTACCGAGTCTGGTAAGCGCCGCCGCTTTTATCATAAAGCTTTCGGGCGTGCCGTTCCATACGCGAACGGAAATAGAAGGTTGAGGCAAAGGCACGTGCATAGACGCTTCCAAGCACATATACGACAAATCGTTCGTTGCGTCTAAGCCGTTTACGTCCTGTCCGCCGACGATTAAATTTTGGAACGCTCCGTAACCTGCAAAACCCGCCGCCGACAACGCGTCGCGTACTTTCGTCAAATCGTTGAGTTTTATCCAAACGCAATCGATATATTCTTGCGCCTGTTCTCTCGTAATTTTGCCTTCGTCGATGTCCTTTTTATAGTAAGGATACATATATTGGTCGAAACGACCGGGAGAAATGGAATGTCCGTTGGACTCCACTTGAATTAAAAGTTGAATAAACCAAAAAGCTTGACACGCTTCATAAAAATCGGTTGCGGGGTATTCGGGTACGCGCGCGCAGTTTTTCGCGATTCTTTCCAATTCCGCTTTGCGGACGGGACAGCTTTCGCTTTGCGCTTTTTCTTTCGCCAAAGCCGAATATCTTTGCGCGTATACGATAACCGCTTCACAGCTTTCGATAACCGCGTTCAAGAAATTACTTCTTTGCACGTAATCCCCGTCGGTAATTTTTAATTTCGAAAGCGCGGTTTTCGCTTCTTCGATAATACCGCGATAACCTATTTTTAATACCTTGCCGTAATTTACGTTTACGTGACCGATACCGTTATAGAAATAATTTCCCGGTGTAAAGATATTATGCACGCTAAACGCTTCGTACGCGTCTTTGTCCATATTGCTTTTCGCGAGGTCGCTACACGTTTTTCCCTTCCAATAGGGATACGCTTTTCGCAAATCCTCTTTCGTTTGTTCACTAATATAAAACGGGTCCGCCGAACGCGTTTGGAGCGTATCAAATTCCGCCTCCAACCATTCGTAAGAATATTCGGGGAACACCTGACAACCACGAGGCGACACCGTTGCGCTACCTACAATCAATTCGTTATCACGGATAACGATAGGCAAGTTTTTCAAAATATGCGCAAACGCCGCACTACGGCGTTTTACCGTCGGAAGACACTCCGTTGCTTTATAGCTTTCGGTAACGAGAACGCCACGCGTCGATTCTATTTCGGGCATTTTATCAAACAACGCATTGATAAGTTTTTCTATTCTTGCGCTTTTTTCTATTACGAATTTAATATTTTCCATAGCTTTTCACCTTATCTGACTTATAATTGATTCCAAAGACTTTCGTGCGGTGCGGCAATCACCGAATAGGAGGAAAGTTGTCCGCTCGTTTTCGCATACGCCGAACCTGCCTCTACCGCCGCCGTTACATCGCCTATTTCGCCGATCAGCATTACGACGCCCTTACCGCCCATACCGCGCGACACGCGTAAATCGTAAATATCCACACGCGAAGTTTTTACCGCGATATCCGCAGCCTTAATCGTCGTTGCAGCCGAAAACGTTTCAATCAGCCCAAGCGAGCCTTTCTTTTCCGTCTTTTGCGTTCCGAAGAGCGCGGTTATTACCTGCTCGTCTATTCTTCCCATTACGGAAGAATCGATAACGTACCCTTCAAATTTTTCCAACACGTGTTCTACCGACGCCGTTACGTTGGAAATAGAGCCCGTTAAAATAATTTCGTATTTTCCGGGACAAGAAGGGTGCGCGGAAACCATTTCTACGCCTGCGCTTTTAAGCGCGGCGTCCGTAGCTTCTACGCCCTTGGGGATACTTTTGAGTTCAATTACACCTATCGCCTTAAACATTATTCAACCTTCTCTATGATTATTTTTACGTTTTCTTCTACCTGCACTTTACCGGATACGGACGCGTATTGCGGTAAGGATAACCCGTCCGCGCTTTCCGCTATTAAATCGCCTTTTTCAACCAAATCGCCGTCTTTGACGAGCGCAACGCTCGGCGCGCCGATATGTTGTCTTAAATAAATTTCCGCTTTGGAAAAATCCTTTTGCTCTCCGATATATTTCGCTAACTTATCGAATTTTGCAACGCCCAAAACGTTTGCCCAACGCTCGGAAGGGACCATTCTATATTCGCGTTCTTCAAGTGGCGTTACATCGTCTTTTGCTACGTAGCGCAATTTATTTTTTGCAAGCAACGCTTTATACTCGTTGATTACCGCTTTAGGCGATATACCTTGACAGCACGCAAGCGTTTCGCATAATCCGCAACCGCAACAAAGGGTAGCGGAAAGAACCATTTCGGGCAACACGCTTACCGCGCCTTTTGCCGTACGAACCATTTTGTGCGGTTCTAACGGATACCCAAGCAACGCTCTCGGACACATATCCGTACAGCGGGTACATTGACAGCACGCCGTTTCTGCGCGCGCTATCGACGTTTCACCGTTGATGTATTTGCTGATGACCGCCTCGCACAAATCGGGTAAAATTAACAATCCTTTCGTCGTTTTCGTAATTACCGCCCTTTCCACGTCAATTACTTTTCCCATCGACGGACCGCCGTCCAACACGCTATAACCTTCGGGGACTTCTATCCCGTTTCTTTCGAATAATTCGCATACGGGCGTACCCACAGGCACTTTTACTACGAACGGTTGGGCAATATCCCCTGCCACCGTTACCCATTTATCGAGTACGGGTTGTTCATATTTTACCGCCAACGCCACGTTATACAACGTTTCCACGTTAAACACGACGACGCCTGCCGTAATAGGCAAATTGCCCGGTTTCACAACGCGACCCGTTGCCTCGTATATCAAGCTGATTTCATCACCCATCGGATATACGTCAGGCAAAACTTTTAACCATATTTTTTCCGCCAACTTCGTTCCGTCTGCAAGTTTTAAGCGTTTCGCCGTATGGTCTTTGACGCACAACAACGCACGGGGAACGTTTAATTCCTCCGCAATCGCTTTAATCCCTGCCAACACCGTCGGCATTTCTTTATGTAAAAGCACGTAATCGGTATATAAAAGCGGTTCACATTCCGCTCCGTTCACGACAAGCGTATCCGCCCCCTCGGCAAGTTTTGCGTACGAGGGGAATCCTGCGCCGCCTGCGCCGACGATTCCTGCTTTTTTCATAATTTCTTTCAAATTCATACTATCCCTATACGGTATCTAAAAAATTTTTTTAGTCCACGATACCGACAATGACCGCGTCGCACGGTGCATTCGTGTTGTGCAACGCAAGACGAGCCGAACTACCCGTCGTAATAAGCACAGTTTCCCCAATACCTGCGCCCACGCTATCCACGGCGATAATAAATTTACCCGTAAGATGCGCGTTTTCCATAATTTCTACTTCCATAAATTTCGAACCAACGAGGGATTCTTGTTTCCGCGTCGATACGATATTTCCTCTAATAATGCCTCTTAACACGTTATCACTCCTTCACGATTTTTACTTTAAAACCGTTCCCAATTCCCGCGGCGTTTGCATCGTCCGTATCTACGTGCATTTCTAAACGGAAATCTTTATGCACGCGCACTTGTACGTCGTACCAACGAGTACGGCGTTTTCCTTCAACGTCTACCGTTACGGTATCTCCGTCCGTTACGTTAAACGCTACGCCGTCTGCGGGCGACATATGAATATGTCTATTGGCGATAATGCAACCTTCTTTTAAGGTGACTACGCCTTTCGGTCCAACGATGGTAATTCCCGCCGAACCTTCCGTTTTGCCCGATTCTCTTACGGGCGGTTTTACTTTCAATACGTACGAATCGGTAACGGAAATTTCCACTTGCGATTTGTTTCTAAGCGGACCGAGCACGCGTACGCCTTCAATCGGGCGCATTGCAGGACCTATTAACGTCAGCGTTTCCTTGCACGCGTATTGTCCCGGTTGCGACAAATCCTTTAACGGCGTCAATTCGTAACCCACGCCGAATAACGTTTCCATATCCGCTTTATTCAAATGAATGTGTCTGTTCGATACGCCTACGGGTACTTCGTTTCCATTGGAAACGCTTTGATTTCCCGAGTTTTCCATATCTGCCAACACCTGTTTCACGAGTTCCGCGATTTTTGCGCTTGAAAGTTCCATAATTTTTCCTACCTATTTTGGACAAAAGTCCGTTCGTTTTTTAATTTTTTTTGTTTGAAAACCTCCGCAGTACCCGAAATTTTGTTTTTCGGATACTACGGTATTTCCAATGTTCGTTTGCGTAAATAGTTACGCTACCCTGTCGTAAAAACTTCTTTAAATCCGATTATTTAATGCTGGGAAGAAGTTTTTCTACGTCCATATGAGGGCGAGGGATTACGTGCGTTGCGATTACTTCGCCAAGTGCCGTTGCAGCCGCCGTACCAGCTTCTACTGCCGCTTTTACTGCGCCTACGTCACCGCGTACCATAACGCTTACCAATCCGCTACCAATCTTTTCGCTACCGATAAGTACGACGTTTGCCGCCTTTACCATTGCATCCGCAGCTTCAATTGCAGCTACAAGACCTCTCGTTTCAACCATGCCCAATGCTTCCATTTTTTTAATCCTCCTAAAGATTATTTTTTTATTTTTATTTTTTATCTTATTACGTTAAGGGGTCGT
>SVIX01000032.1 GCA_015069285.1 Clostridiales bacterium
ACCACAGAAACTATGTCCATTATATCTTAAAAAAGAGTAAAAGAAAAACTCTTTTAAGATAAACAATAAAAAGGATAATATTGTAGTCTGGATTCGTCCGACTAAATCTAAACAATATTATACGAGTGTGCTATGAGATATATTTCGGCGGAAACAGGTAGTTTTAGACAGTACGGTACAGCGCAAGAAGTGGTAAAAATGTTCAAGGAAGCAGGTTTTACCGCGTACGATGCGTCTTTGTTCTCAAATTGCGGTTTCGATTTTATTATGGAGGCGGACGATTGGCAAGAAAAAGCGAAAGAATTTCGTGCCTATGCCGATTCTATCGGTATGCCCTGCAATCAATCGCACGCTCCGTTTGCTACTGCAAGAAAAGGCGATGAAGAATACAATAAAGCAACGTATCCAAAGGTAGTGCGCGCTATTGAAGTGAGCGGTATTTTGGGTGCGAAAGTATGCGTAGTACATCCTTGTAAAGATTATACGGCGGAAGAAAACGCGGTGCTTTATAAAAGTTTTGAAGACGTAGCGAGAAAAGCTGGTGTAAAAATTGGCGTGGAAAATATGTGGAATTGGGCACAAGGTTCGCCTACGGCAACGCCTGCCGCTTGTTCGCATCACGACGATTTTAAAAAACATCTCGATTTGTTGCCTTCGGACGTGTTCGTGGCTTGCGTGGACATCGGGCACGCGGAAATGGCAGGCTTGGATACGAGCGCTGCAAAAATGATTGAAACGCTTGGAAATTACGTGCAATCTATGCACTTGCACGACGTAGACGGAATTCACGATAGTCACCAAATTCCCTTTACGCAAGCCGTTAATTTCCAAACGGTTATTCAAGCGTTGAGAAATATTCGTTATCAAGGGGATATCACGTTGGAAACGGCGTATAGCGGCGTAAAAGCGCCCAAAGAATTGAACAAGCCTTTAGCGTGTTATTTGGTGGCTGTTGCGAATTATTTTAAAGAACAAGTAGAAAAAGAATAAATTTTTTTGAAAAAAACAGGAAAAATTGCTTGACATAGGGTTTTGTTTTGTGGTATCATAACATAGCAAAGCAGAAGTGACCCTTCTCGCCGTGCGGTGATGATTGTACGGCTCGATAATTTTCCGAAAGGTTTTTGACGGGATTATTACGGGTTGCTTAACGCTGAGCAACCCGTTATTATTTTTCGAGAGGTATACGACCATTAAAGACCAGCATCAAATCAACGAAAATATTCGTGACAGGGAAGTGCGCGTCATTTCCGCTACGGGCGAACAGCTTGGTATTATGAGCGCGAGAGAGGCGCTTGTGATTGCCGAAGACGAAGGACTTGACCTTGTAAAAATTTCACCGAACGCCGTTCCCCCCGTATGTAAGATTATGAATTACGGTAAGTTCAAGTTTGAACAGGCTAAGCGTGAAAAGGAAAACCGTAAGAACCAAAAAATCGTGGAGTTAAAGGAAATCTACCTTTCGATGACGATTGATATCGGCGATATGAACGTAAAAGCCAAAAAGACGTTGGAAATACTTGCGGACGGGAACAAAGTAAAAGTTTCTATCCGTATGCGCGGTAGACAAATGGCGCACGCAACGATGGGCGTAGACGTTATGCATAGGTTCTTTGATATGCTTGGCGGGAAAGCCGTAATGGACAAAGAAC
Source organism: Clostridiales bacterium (assembly GCA_015069285.1). Lineage (GTDB taxonomy): Bacteria > Bacillota > Clostridia > Christensenellales > Borkfalkiaceae > Scatosoma. The sequence continues at coordinate 1,653 of SVIX01000032.1, forward strand.
CCAAAACGGAAGGAAGAAACATTTTGATGATTCTTTCGCCTGCAAAGTAAGCAGGTATTTTATACGGACAAGCCTTGCCCAAAAGCAAGCGTTTAATAAAAATAGTAAAAAAAATTTTTCGGAGGATAAAGATATGCCTAAACAGAAAACACATAGTAGCACGAAAAAGCGTTTCTGGCTTACCGGTTCGGGTAAAGTAAACCGTTCTCACAGCGGAAAGAACCATAAAGCGGAAACCAAGAACAGAAAGAGAAAGAGAAACCTGCGCCAAGTTACGCTTGTTTCTTCCACCCAAGAGAGCACCGTCAAGAGTATGATGCCCTACAAGAAATAAGAAAAGGAGATAGAAGAATATGCGTATTAAAAGAGCGGTAAACGCTGTAAAAAAGCGTAGAAAAATTTTGAAACTCGCAAAAGGTTACTTCGGTAACAAGAGCAAATCTTACAGAATCGCGCGTGAAGCGGTAATGAAGTCGTTGAATTATGCGTTCATCGGCAGAAGAAGAAAGAAGAGAGATTTCCGTCGTCTTTGGATTGCGAGAATCAACGCGGCGGCAAGAATCAACGGTATTTCTTACAGTAAGTTAATGCACGGACTTAAAGTTGCAGGTATCAATTTGAACAGAAAGGTACTTGCTGATTTGGCGGTAAACGACGCGCCTGCATTCGCGCAACTCGTAGAAAAAGCAAAAGCGGCGATTTAATCGCATTAAAAAAGCCTTTTCACTTGTAAGAGTATAAAGGCTTTTTTGCATTTTTTAAGAAAATGATTTTAACCTCAAAAAACAATCCGTTAATCAAAGAAACGGCGACGTTAAAAGATAAAAAAGGCAGAAAACAAACGGGGCTTTTCCTTGTGGAAGGCGTGAAAATGTTGCGGGAATGTTTGCAGAGCGCGTTTGAAATTGAACGTGTATTCGTGGCGGAAGATTATCAAGAAGAAATACCCGTATCGGAAAGCAAAATTATACGCGTATCGAAAGAAGTATTCCGTTTTTTATCCGATGAGAAAACTCCGCAAGGCGTGCTTTGTCGGGTAAAAATTCCGCAAACTCAGCTTAGTATGCCGTCCGCTCCTTGTGTCGTATTGGACGGCGTAGCCGACCCCGGCAATATCGGCGCGATTATCCGTACGGCAAACGCGTCGGGGTATAAAGAAATTTATTTGACCGAAGGTTGCGCCGACCCCTATTCGCCCAAAAGCGTGCGCGCAAGTATGAGCGGTGTATTTTTCACAAAGCTTTACTTGACTACGCGCGCGGAAATATCCACGCTTTTGCAGGGTATACCCGTTATCGTGGCGGATATGGACGGGCAAAACGTCTTTCGTTTCACCGCGCCTGACAAGTTTGCGCTCGTGATAGGAAACGAGGCAAACGGGGTATCGGAAGAAATGCGTTTACAGGCAAAATATACGGTAAAAATTCCTATGGAGCAAACGCAAGAAAGCTTAAACGCAGCGGTTTCGGCTGGAATATTGATGTACCAGCTTAAAAAAACGGTTTTTTAATGAAGAAATAAGGAGAATTATTATGTCAGGACATAGCAAATGGCACAACATACAAGCAAAAAAGGGTAAGGCGGACGCGGCGAAAGGTAGAATTTTTACCAAACTCGGCAGAGAAATCGCGGTTGCGGCAAAAAACAATCCCAACCCTGAAACGAACAGCAAACTTGCGGATATTATCGCAAAAGCAAAAGCGGCGAATATGCCCAACGATAATATTCAACGCAGTATAAAAAAGGCGTCGGGCGAAATGAGCGGAGCAGACTATAAAGAACTCACCTACGAAGGTTACGGCGTAGCAGGTTCGGCGGTGATTATTACGACGCTTACCGATAACATTAACCGTACGGCAGGCGACGTGCGCGCGATTTTGAGCAAACACGGCGGTCAGCTCGGTCAAAACGGTTGCGTATCGTATAACTTTGACAACAAAGGCTATATCGTTGTGGAAAGAACGGTAGAACTCGACGAAGACACGATGACGGAATACGCGCTTGAAGCAGGCGCAGACGACGTTGTGGCAGACGAAGACGTTTACGAGATTTTTACCGCGCCCGAAACTTTCTCGGAAGTTCGTAAATATTTAGAAGACAAAAACGCAGAACTTATGGCGGCCGCGCCTAAGGGCAGAAGAAACGACGAGGAAGAAGATAAAATCCGTTTCGTTCAAGCGGAAATTGCAATGATTCCCCAAAGCAAAATTCAGCTCCCCGAAGATAAGGTAGCAACCTTCCTTAAAATGATTGACGCGTTGGAAGAACACGACGACGTACAAAACGTGTACCACAACGTAGACCTTCCCGACGAGGACGAAGAATAATTTTTTAACGGCGACTCGGTGGATTTATTTGACATCGTTGTTAAAATATGGTAAAATAACCTTATAATTCCCCGTGAGGGAGTAGCAAGCGCCAAAAGCGTGGCAAGTCAACATTCGCAACCGTTTTCGGTTTGGTTTGCCTTAAATTGCCAGACTCACCTGATAGCAAAAGAAAAAAGGCTACACGGTGAAAAAAAGTAAAATACCCCGTGTATTAGCCGAATAGGTGATATACGGGGTTTATTTTTGGGAATAATAAAAGGAGAGAACTATGAAAAGGTATTGTCAGGAAAAAGAAGAAGTGCTTTCTCAGTTGCAAACCTCTGCCAAGCAGGGCTTGACGAACGGGGAAGCGGAAAAACGGCTTGCGGAGAACGGCAAAAACAAATTGGTCGCAGCGAAGAAAAAATCGCTCGTACGCCGTTTTTTGGAACAGCTTACCGACCCGATGATTATTATTTTAATCGTGGCGGCGGTAATCAGCGGTGTGATTGCGGTAATTGAAAACGAATTCCCTTCCGACGTAATTATCATTCTTGCGGTGGTTATTCTTAACGCCGTGCTTGGCGTGTTCCAAGAAAGCAAGGCGGAAAAAGCGATAGAGGCGCTACAGGAAATGTCCGCGGCGACCTCAAAAGTATTACGCGAGGGGAAGGTCGTCGTTTTGCATAGCGAAGAACTCGTCGTGGGGGATATCGTATATTTAGAGGCGGGCGACGCCGTACCTGCCGACGGGCGTATTTTAGAAAGCGCGAGCTTAAAAATTGAAGAAGCGGCGCTTACGGGCGAGTCCGTTCCCGTCAATAAAATTTCCGAGTCCATCGCAACGGAAAACGGCAAAGACGTACCCCTTGGGGACAGAAAAAATATGGTCTATATGGGCAGTACGGTCGTGTACGGTCGTGGCGTGTTCGTCGTGACGGCAACGGGTATGGACACCGAAATGGGAAAAATCGCAGGCGCGCTTGCGCAAGCGGAAGAAGGCAAAACGCCTTTGCAAATTAAGCTCGGACAGCTTTCCAAAGTGCTTACTTGGCTCGTTTTGGGCATCAGCCTCGTCGTGTTCGGCGTACAGCTTTTAAGAGCGGGTAGGTTTGAATTTGAATTCTTTATGATAGCCGTTTCGTTAGCGGTTGCCGCAATTCCCGAAGGGCTTGCCGCGGTGGTTACGGTCGTGCTTTCTATCGGCGTTACCAATATGTCTAAACGAAACGCCATTATCCGTAAACTGACGGCGGTGGAAACGCTCGGTTGCGCGCAAATTATCTGTTCGGATAAAACGGGAACGCTCACGCAAAACAAAATGACGGTAGTAGAATGTTACGGTGAGGACGAAAAGCGCGTAGCGTTAGGTATGGCGCTTTGCTCGGACGCGCAACAAAACGAAGATTTGACGATTACGGGCGAACCCACGGAGGCCGCACTCGTCGCGTGGTCGGCAAAAGTCGGCTGTCCAAAACCTCAATTAAAAGAAAAATTCCCCCGTATTGGAGAATTGCCGTTTGATTCCAATCGTAAGATGATGACGACTTTCCACCCGAAGGAAGGGGAAGTCGTGCAGTATACGAAAGGCGCGCCCGACGTGGTTATTGACCGTTGCTCGCATTGTTTACAAAACGGGCAAATCGTACCAATGACGGAAGAAATAAAATCGCAAATCGAAACGGCGAATAAAAATATGGCGGATAGAGCGCTCCGCGTGCTTGCTTGTGCAGAACGCGTTTGGGCAAAACTTCCCGACGAGTACGAATCGGAAACGGTTGAAATTGAAATGTGCTTTACGGGTCTTTGCGGTATGATAGACCCCGTTCGTCCCGAAGTGAAACAGGCGATAGAACAATGCCGTGAGGCTGGAATCCGTCCGATTATGATTACGGGCGACCACGTGGATACGGCGGTGGCGATTGCCAACGAGTTGGGCATTTTATCGGACGGCGCAAAAGCGGTAACGGGCGCGCAATTAAGCGAAATGAGCGACGAGGAATTTGAAAAAGAGTTCCGTAATATTAGCGTATACGCGCGTGTGCAACCCGAACACAAAACGCGTATCGTCAACGCTTGGAGAAGCGCGGGATTCGTGACCGCTATGACGGGCGACGGGGTAAACGACGCGCCCTCTATCAAATCGGCGGATATTGGCGTAGGAATGGGGATTACGGGTACGGACGTTACCAAAAACGTTGCGGATATGGTGCTCACCGACGACAATTTCGCAACCATCGTCGGCGCGGTGGAGGAAGGCAGACGCATTTACGAAAATATCCGTAAAGCCATTCAATTCTTGCTTGCCTCCAATATGAGCGAAGTCATTTCTATTTTTATTGCGACCTTACTCGGTTTTACCATTTTAAAACCCGTTCACTTGTTGTGGATAAACTTGGTAACGGATACTTTCCCCGCGTTGGCGCTCGGTATGGAAAAATCTGAACCCGACGTAATGAAACGCAAACCACGCGATTCCAAAGCCGGTATTTTTTCGGGTGGATTAGGCGTAGATTTACTGTACCAAGGGTTAGTCGTTTCCGCTTTGACGCTACTTTCCTATTTCCTCGGGCATTTTATCGAAACGGGCGAATGGACGATTACCAATAGCGAATACGGCGTAACGATGGCGTTTTTGACGATGTCCATGGCGGAAATTTTCCATAGCTTAAATATGCGCTCGCAACGTAAGAGTATTTTTGGATTAAAAACCTTTAATAAAACGCTGTTGTTTGCTTTAATCGGTTCGTTTCTTGCAACGACACTCGTTTGCGAAGTGCCGTTCCTTGCGAACGCGTTTGGCTTTGAGCACGTGAATTTCCTCGATTACGCGCTTGCGATTGTGCTTGGCGCTTGCGTGATTCCCATCGTTGAAATTGTAAAATTGGTGCAAAGAAAGGTGGCGAAAAACAGATAACGCGCTATTTGTAAAAAAAGCTCGAAAAAAGAAAACGGACGTACCGTGTCCGCGTTGAATGAAAAAAAAGTATCCGATTAGGGGTACTTTTTTTCTTAAAACCCTTGACCGTAAGCGTAAGATATGTTATAATAATATTCGTAGAAGTGGATACTTTGCCGTTTCAACGGTAAAAACGAAATGAAAATGAAAACCGAGGTGTAATATGGCTGATAAAAAGAAAATGGACGCAAATCAGATGGACGCATTATATAGCTGGATTGCATACGATTTACAAAAGTTAAAGGGTGAAATTTTGAACGAGTTGAAATATTCTTCCGTTCAAATAAGCGCGTTGCATAAAGAATGGAAAGCCGACGAAGAAAAAAACGCTATGGCGTCGGCGCAATCCACGCAGGCAATTTCACAAGAAATTCGATATAGCTATAAACAAAATCAAACCATTTACGACGGAATTTCTACGATGATTACCGAAAAAGTAGCTACTTCCGTAGAGGACATTAAAGCGACGTTAGCCGAGATGCAAACGGGTACGGTGAATGCAGATGCCTTTTCTAAGATAGAAGAAGCGGTGAATGAAATTAAGTACAGCTATTTGCAACACCAAGCGATTTACGACGGGCTTAACAATCTTATTTCCGAAGACGTAATGTCGAAACTTAACGAGTTGGAAACGAAGATTGCTTTTTTGGAAAAAATCGACCAAACTTTGGACGAACTGAATGCAAGAGTTTTAGAAGGAATCGCGCAATTTGAAGAAGCAGATTATAAATCGCTCGTTGAATCCGTTGCGGAAAAGACGGAAGAGAGCGTTTCCGAACACAGTCGTCAAATTTTAAACGCTTTGGCAACGATACCCGTTCCGGAAAACGTGGACTATACCCGTATCGTGGACGAAGTCGGGGATAAAATGTTGGAGGTTTTGGGGGAATTATCCTCGCAAGAACCTGCGAAAGCAACCCCTCCTGAAAACGAAAGGGCGAAAAAGGAAATAGATTACGACAGAATCGTATACGGTACGGCGGAAAAAGTCGTGGAATCTTTACCTTACGTTCAAAAGGTGGATTATAACCGCATAGACGAGCGTTTTGAAAAGGTGGCGAAAAAATTACAAGAGGAAACGATCGCAAAATTGGACGTAAACGCGATCGCCGACGCCGTCGTGGCAAAAATGCAACCGCTCGTTTTGGAACAAACGGCAATCGATTACGATAAACTTTCCGATTTGGTCGTTGCTAAACTTACGAAAACCGCTTCGCAAGAAGGGGTGGATTACGAACGCATCGCAACCATCGTGGAGGAAAAGTCGGCGAAACAACCGTCTACATACGAACTCGTTGTGGATGAAGACGGTATGAACGCAATCGCAGACAGGGTTTCTATGCGTATTTGCGATATGTGCGCGGAGTGCGCCGTTCAAGAAGAAACGGAACAAGTAGAGGAAGAAAGCGCAACGGAGGCGTGCGCAGAAGAAGAACTTGCGGTAACGGAAAGCGTTCAAATGCGGGAAATGGACGACCAACTCGTGGACGCGGAAACGGGTTTGGTAATCCGTTTAAAGAAAAGTTTTACGGCAAAGTTAAAACAAAGCGAAGAAGAAATAAAAACGTATTATAGCGATATAAAAAACGCGCTTACCTCGTATAAGAAAATAAATTCCAACGTAAGTTGGCACGGCGACAGATTTAATTTTGGCAGAGATACGGTAGCGAAAATGGCGATTTGCGGAAAAACGCTTTGTTTATATCTTGCGCTCGACCCCGAAAATCCCGAATTTAAGCAAACGGTTTACCATCAGAAAAACGTAGGCGACCAAAAGGCGCACGAAAGCACGCCCTTGATGGTAAAAATTAAAAGTAGCACCGCCGTAAAAAAAGCGATTCGTTTGATTGCTTATCTCGCAGAAGAGAAAGGAGCGGTGGAAAAAGAGAATTTCCAAACGGTAAATTACGCGGAAGAATTTGCCTACGCGTCCACCAAACAGCTTTTCGACGAAGGATATATTAAAGTAACGAAGGAAAAAAAGGTTGAATTCAACTTTTAACAACGAAAGAGAAAGGATATAAATAGAGATGAGGGCTGATAAATTTCACATAATTTTCGGCTCTCTATTTTATGAAGTTGGAGCAGTTAAGGAGAAGTAAAGAAAAAGTGAACGAAAAAAAAGAAAAAAAACAAAATAACGCGTTAAAACAAGAAAATAAACAGGCGAAAGCCCCCGCTGAACAAAAAAAGCGTCGCGCACCGCGGAGCAAAACCAATCCCCAAGGTACGGCGTTTTCTGCAGAGGATTTGATTTTTGTTTCGGGGCAACCTAAAACGCAAGAAAAGGCCTTGCATAAACGCGCGTCGGTGAAAACGGAAGAACGGGCGGTGGAGGCGTTAAAACAAACGAAACCTAAGCGTTTGCAAATGCCCAAAGAAAAACCTGCGCAAAAGGAACGCGTTTCCAAGAAAAAACCCGTAAAAATTGTCTTTTTAGGCGGTGTAGGGGAAATCGGTAAAAATATGACGGCAATCGAATACGCAAACGATATTATTATCGTCGACGCTGGATTGACTTTTCCAAACAGCGAAGATATGCCGGGGATTGATTCGGTCGTTCCCGATATCACTTATTTGGCGCAAAACAAAGAGAAAATTCGTGGCGTCTTGCTTACCCACGGTCACGAAGACCATATCGGTGGCGTTCCTTATTTGATGAAGGAATTAAAAGCGGATACGCCTATTTACGGTACGAAACTCACGCTTATGCTTACCGATAATAAGTTGCAAGAGCATCATATTTTGAATACGACGCAACGGGTAGTAAAAGCAGGAGATAGAGTGCGCTTGGGCGTTTTTGAGGTAGAATTTATCAACGTCAACCATTCCATATCAGGCGCTTGCGCGTTGGCAATTCGTACCCCCCACGGCTTGATTTACCATAGCGGAGATTTTAAAATTGATTTAACGCCCGTGGCGGGTGAACCAATCGATTTGAAAAGAATCGCAGAACTTGGAAACGAGGGCGTTTTGTTGTATATGGCGGAATCGACGAATATCGAACGCGCGGGATATACGATGAGCGAAACGGTCGTCGGTACGACGCTCGACCATTTATTTTCGGAAAATATGACCCGTCGTTTGATTATTGCGACCTTCGCGTCTAACGTGCACCGTTTGCAACAAATTATCGATTTGGCAGTAAAATACCGTCGAAAAGTGGCGCTTTCCGGACGCAGTATGTTCAAGGTGGTAGACGCCGCGGTAAAAATCGGCGAGCTTATTATTCCCGAAGGCGTTTTGATTGATATTGAAAAAACGAAGAATTTATTTGACGGGGAACTTTTGATTGTTTCCACGGGTTCGCAAGGTGAACCGATGAGCGCGCTTACGCGTATGGCGTCGGGGGAATTTAACAAAGTTACGGTGGGGGAAAACGATACCATCATTATTTCCGCAAACCCTATCCCGGGTAACGAAAAAATGATTTACCGCGTTATCAATAATTTATACAAAAAAGGCGCGCGCGTAGTGTACGAGAGCTTGGAAAAAATTCACGTTTCAGGACACGCCTGCCAAGAAGAGCATAAAATTTTGCACTCGCTATTAAAGCCGAAATTTTTCATTCCCGTACACGGTGAATACCGTCATTTAAAACGACACGCGCAACTTGCCGTATCGCTTGGGACTTCGCAACGCAATATCTTAATCACCGATATTGGGAATTGCGTACATCTTACGGAAAACAGCATTTCCCTCGGCGAAAATATTCCCGCGGGAACGCGATTAATCGACGGCGAAGGTTTTGAGGATTACGGAACGAGTGAGGTAATGAAAGACAGGTTAAAAATGTCCGCCGAGGGTATTTTTACGGTGGCGCTTGCCGTTACGGGGAATTACGTGATAAACGACCCCGTCGTGGAATCGCACGGATTCGTCTTTACCGAGCAAACGGGAACGGAAACGGAAATCAAAAGCTTTGTGAAACGCGCGATTGAAGGGTTCGACTATGAAAGCGGTGACAAAGAAGAGCTTTGCTCGTATTTGAAAAAAGGTTTAAAAAATTATTTTTATAAAAGAACGAAACAAGCTCCGCTGATTATCGTATCGGTATTGGAAGTATAACGAAAAACAAAGGAAAAAGGAAATGAAATATACCGCCTCGCTCGTAAAATCGAATATAGACGAACGCTTAATGCAAAAACGCAAAGAAGCGCTTGAACGGGGTGTACCCGTTGCCGACGACGAAACGTTACAGTTCTTGCTCGTAACGCTTGCGATGACGAAACCGACGCGTATTTTAGAAATTGGTACGGCGGTCGGACTTTCGGGTGTGGCAATGCTTAAAGCCTGCGAAAACGCAAAACTTACGACGATTGAATTGGAAGAAGAAAGATACTTGGAAGCGTTGAAAAATTTCTCCCTGTTCGGCGTAGAAAATCGGGTAACGGCTCATCTTGGCGACGCGGGCGAGATTTTGTCGATGATGGACGGGGAATACGATTTCGTGTTTTTAGACGGCCCGAAAGCGCAATACGAGAAATATTTATTCGATTTAAAACGCGTAATGAAAGCGGGCGCAACGCTTTTTTCAGACGACGTACTTTTGTTCGGTTGGGTAAGCGGGGAAGAGGAAACTCCGCAAAAACGTCGTTCTATCGTGGAAAAAATTCGTTCGTATTTGGAAGTAATTACGACGGATAAAGATTTTGTTACTTCAGTAGTCAACGTTGGCGACGGCGTAGCGTTATCCGTGTATCATCCCAGCGAAGAAAACAAGAGAGGAAAATTGTGATGAAAACGGAACTTTTAGCCCCCGCGGGGAATTATACGAAATTTCTTACGGCGTTGCATTTTGGCGCGGACGCCGTGTATTTGGGCGGAAAAGCCTTTTCTTTGCGTACCTTTGCCGATAATTTCACCTTTGAAGAACTTTCCTCGGCGGTGTCTTTCGCGCATTTGCAAGGAAAAAAGGTATACGTGACGGTAAATATTTACGCGCGTAACGCCGATTTCGTTGCGTTGACGGATTATTTACAAGAACTTGAACGAATAGGCGTAGACGGGGTAATCGTCAGCGACCCGGGCATCGTGTATTTGATAAAAAAAGTTGCGCAAAAACTTTGTATTCACCTTTCTACGCAAGCAAATACGACGAATAAATACGCCGTTGCCTTTTGGGCGGAACAGGGCGTTTCCCGTATCGTGTTGGCGCGGGAATTGCCCTTGAAAGATATTGCGGAAATACACGAAACCGTACCGAATATGGAGTTGGAGGCATTCGTTCACGGCGCAATGTGCATTTCCTATAGCGGTAGATGCCTATTGTCCGATTATTTGGACGGGCGTTCGTCCAACCGTGGCGCATGCGTGCAATCCTGCCGTTGGAAATACGAGGTTCGCGCGTTGGATAACGGCAAAGAGAACGGGGCGTGGTTGCCTGTGGAAGAGGACGGAAAAGGTACTTATATATTTAACAGCAAAGATTTAAATATGCTTTCGAGGTTGAAAGAATTGGAGGACGTTGGGGTCTGTTCTTTTAAAATCGAAGGCAGAATGAAAAGCGCGTACTATCTCGCGACGGTCGTCAACGCCTATAAACGCGCTATGCGCGGTGAGGATTTTGCCGTGTCCGAGCGAGAGCTTTTTTGCGTGGCGCACCGCGCGTATACGCAAGCGTACGCAGACGGGGAAAACGCGCATACCGTCAATTATACGGATAGTCAATCGCGTGGAGAATACGTCTATATTGCCGACGTTTTAAGTGGCGACGGGGAATACGCGAGTGTAGAAATGCGTAACCGTTTTAAAACGGGCGATAAATTAGAAGTGCTTTCCGCAGACGGCAATTTCCGTAAAGAATTTACGGTAGAAGAAATTATCGGCGCAGACGGCAATTTAACGACGGACGCAAAACTCGTGCAAGGCGTATATCGAATAAGTTGCCCGTATACTTTAAAAAAAGGGGACTTTTTACGAAGAAAAACGGTGGGAGAATAAAGAAGTATGAAAAGGAAGAAAAAAATACTGTTAATCGCTACGGGCGGTACGATAGCAAGTCATAAAGGTTCGGAGGGGTTAATTCCTGAAATCAGCGCGCAAGAATTGCTTAAATGCGTTCCTGAGATTTTAGAGTTTTGCGACGTCGAAGCGGTGCAACCGTACAATATCGATAGCACGAACGTTACGCCAAAGCATTGGATTATGCTCGCAAAAACCATTCAAGAAAATTACGACGAATTCGACGGATTCGTCGTTTGCCACGGCACGGATACGATGTCGTATACGGCGTCGATGCTTTCCTATTTGGTGCAACGTTCTCCTAAACCAATCGTGCTTACGGGGTCGCAACAGCCTATCGATAAAGAAGACACGGACGGAAGAATTAATCTTCGCGACAGTTTTTTATACGCCACGTCGGAGAACGCCAGCGACGTCGTTATCGTCTTCCAAGGAAAAATTATCGTAGGCACACGCGCGAAAAAGGTGCGTACAAAAAGTTTTAACGCATTTTCCAGCGTGGATTTTCCCTATCTTGGCGTGATACGCGACGGAAAAATTATTCAGTATATCGTTCCGCCGAAAAGCGAAGCCCCTCAATTTTATACGCAAATCAATGAAAAAGTGGGATTGCTTACGCTTACGCCCGGCGTAAAAGGAGAGATTTTAGACGCTTACTTTCGCGTCAACGACGCCGTCGTGTTATCAGGTTACGGTACGGGCGGAATTCCCGAAGGCGAATATTACGGTTTTTACGACGTCATAAAACGCTGGGAGAAAAAGGGAAAAACGCTCGTCGTGACGACGCAAGTACAAAACGAAGGGAGCGATATGAACGTTTACCGTGTCGGCAGGGGGTTAAAAAACACCTTTGATTTATTGGAAAGTTACACGATGACCTACGAAAGTATCATCACCAAATTAATGTGGATACTTGCGATTACGCACGAAGACCAAGAGGTAAAAGAACTTTTTTATAAAACGGTCAATTACGATTTAATCGGCTAAATATAGAAATAATAACGGAGAAAAATTATGAAAGAAACACAACTAAAAAAATACGCTGAATTATTGGCAAAAGTAGGTTTAAACGTCCAAAAAGGACAAACGGTATTTATTACCGCAGGTCTTGACCAACCCGAATTCGTTACTTTGGTGGTAGAAGAATGTTACAAAGCCGGGGCAAGCGAAGTGTACGTGGAATGGAGTCATCAACCCGTGGAAAAACTTTCCGCGCAGTACAGAACTTTGGAATCCTTGTCCGAAGTCAAATCTTGGGCAAAGGCAAAACTTGCGTTTAAAGCGGAAAATTTATCCTGTCGTTTATTTATTGAATCGGAAGACCCTGACGGTATGAACGGCGTAGACCAAGAAAAAATGAGCTCCGCCCGTCGCGCGCAGTATCCGATTATTAAACCGTACCGTCAAGCGATGGAAAACCGTCATCAATGGTGTATCGCCGCCGTACCGGGGAAGGCTTGGGCAAAAAAAGTATTCCCCAATTTACCCGAAAACGAGGCGTTGGAAGAAATGTGGCGCGTTATATTGCTCACTTCGCGCGCGGACGGAGAGAATCCGATACAAGCTTGGCAAGCGCATAACGAAGATTTGGACGCGCGTTGCGCCTATTTGAACGGTTTAGGCTTACAATATTTAAAATACGAGAGCGCAAACGGTACGGATTTCACGGTGGAATTAAACGAAGACGGCGTATTTTGCGGTGGTAACGAAAAGACCTTACAAGGCGGTGTGTTTAATCCCAATATTCCCAGCGAAGAAGTATTTACTTCCCCCAAAGCAGGCAAAGCGGAGGGAATCGTATATTCGAGTAAACCGTTATCGTATATGGGCGAATTGATTGAAAACTTCTCCGTACGATTTGAAAACGGGAAAGTCGTAGAAGTCAAAGCGGAAAAAGGGGAAGAATTGCTCAAAAAAATGGTTTCCATGGACGAAGGCGCAGGCAAACTCGGCGAAGTTGCGCTCATTCCTTACGATTCGCCTATCAATCAATCGGGCGTATTATTCTACAATACTTTATTTGACGAAAACGCAAGCTGTCACTTGGCGCTCGGCGCAGGATTTAACGAAACGCTGAAAGGTTTTGAAAATTATACGGATGCGGAATGTAAAGCGCGCGGAATTAACGAAAGTATGATTCACGTAGATTTTATGATTGGCGCAAAAGATTTAAATATCGTCGGTGTTACGAAATCGGGGGAACGCGTGCAAATTTTTAAAAACGGAAATTGGGCGTTTTGAGTTTGAAAAAATAAATTTTGCGTTATAAATAAGAAAAGGCTCTGTCACGTCACTTGGTTGATTTTTACGGAAAAATCCTACGAAATACTTCGTATTAGGCGCGGTTACATACCGTTTCGTATGCGCCCTTGCCTAATACTTGTCTTTCTTGTATTTTTCTCGTAAAACGCAAAAATCCTACGAAATACTTCGTATTTTGCTCGCTTTCGTACAAGTCAAGTACGCGCGCTCACAAAATATTTGTCTTTCTTGCATTTTTCTCGTAAAAACACAGAAAAAATAAATTTTTTGTTAATC
>SVIX01000033.1 GCA_015069285.1 Clostridiales bacterium
CACCCCCACGTCGATTTTTTGCAATGAACGCTCTATTCTTGCACTTAAACTACCAACTTAACTTTCCACGCATGAGGAGAAAGGGATATAGAACTTTTTAATCGCCCGACGAACGGACAAAAAAGCATAAATCAAAGAGATATTTTTCTATTCTCTACATATATTATATCATAAAAATCCATTAAAGCAAAACAAAAATCGCTATACTTTTATAAATGAAAAGCAAAAAGAAAAATTCTCATTTTTAACCGCTCATTTTGCACCAATATTGCCATTATTTTTTCAAAAACGCGCAAAACGTTATCTTTTTTGACTTTTTTTACTCAAGAATATGTTGGAAATGAACAAAAATACTCCCTTTAGTTGAAAAAACGAGCAAAAAAAAGGAATACATTCCGCGCGACACGGAACCCATTCCCTTTTTTAAGCTTTTACCGCAATCTTCATACGCTTACGCGCATTTATTATAAAAATAAATAAATAATCCCCACGAGCGTTCCTGCGCAAACGCCGAATACGATAATCGGACCTGCCACGATGAACATTTTCGCCGCCATGCCGTATACCATCCCCTCCGTTTTAAATTCCATCGCAGGCGAAGCCACGGAATTGGCAAATCCCGTAATGGGAACGATAGACCCTGCGCCGGCGTTCCGTCCTATTCTGTCATACACGCCCAAGCCCGTAAGGAACGTACCCAAAAAGATTAAAATAATGCTCACCGTCCCTGCAAGTTCGTCGCCGTTCAAAGCAAAAACGCCCTCTAAAATATAGCGCAAAAATTGCCCGATACAGCAGATAAAACCGCCCACGAGGAAGGCTCTCAAACAATTTTTAAAATGCTTGGTCGGCGGGTCGAAAGAATGTACGTAAGCAATATAATTTTTGTTGTAATTTTCCCGATTTTTACCCGTCACCTTGTACCTACCCCCTTCGTTTGGTCTATTTTACCGCTTGGAAAACAGCTTTCGCGTTCGTCGCGCGTTCTGCCCTCGTTTTCGTAAATTTTTACCCGATTTCGCATACTTACCCCCTACAATCGTTAATTTGCCGAAAAGAAGTGATTTTTATGCAAAACCGCCGAGCTTTTCTTTGCTCGGCGGTTTTTGTTGTATAAGAAAATAAGAACGCTTTTCTTGTGGTTATTTTTTATCAATAAGCAATCTTTTTGCGTTGTTATAAAAAATATCTTCGATATCCTTTTTGGTAAGGTCAAGCATGATAGACGCTTGGCGTACTGCTAAAATATTTTCTTCGCTCACGTTCAACAATTCAATATCTTTTGCAATTTCATGATTGATATTTTTGTCTATCCAATAAAATTTATCCGCGATTGAAATTACTTTACCGACAATATTACATACGGGATAATCCGACCCCCAAATCACTCTACTCGTACCGCATTTCTTAATAATTTGAAAAATGGCGGGCGATTCGCAAATTGAGGATAAATCATACCAAACGTTGTCTAAATGCTTAATTTTATCCACACTTTCCACCGTTGTCCACGACGCAAAACCACGCGCCGCGTGGGCAAGAATCAGCTTGGCGTTAGGGTATTTTTTTGCCATTTTCATTATGTAATTCAGATTGTTTTCGTCACTAAGCGCTTGATCTTTTACTAAATGTAAAGTGATAACCTTGCCAAGCTTATCCGCTACCGAAAACGCCGATTCTGGAAGATAATCTTCAACGTCTAACTGCATAGTCGCTTCAGCGGTATTTAACAAATGATAGGGCTTAAAACCGCAAATTTGACTCGTTTTCATTCTGCTTAAAATACTTTCTTCGCTCTCGTTAGGCAAAACGAGTATTTCGCCAACGTTAGACGGCTCTTTGCCAAGTTCACGATACAAAAATTCGTCCGTTAAGCGTAATACGCTATCATCTTCGGCTAACACCACTTTTTTTGTCGGTAAAGGAAAGATATTCGCCAAAATTTCTCTATCCCCAAAAATTTTTGAAAGTTCTTTACGATATCTTTCAAGCGTAAACGATTCCGCCTCGTCTACCACAGAAGCTTTATCGTATAAATGTGCGTGCGCGTCAAAAATTTTATCTGGTAAAAAGTCGTTTATAACGTTTTTTATTTTTGCATTAGCCATATTTTGATACCACCGAATACTGCCTTATTTACAAAATATTTCTTTCCACGAAGGCGCGGGCAAGGGTTACGTCGTCGGTGTATTCTATTTCCGACCCGACGGGAATCCCGTGCGCCAAGCGCGTTACTTTCACTTCTAAGGGTTTAATGAGTTTTGCTATATACATCGCCGTTGCGTCCCCCGATACGTCGGGATTGGTCGCTACGATAACTTCTTTTACTTCACCGCCTTGGATACGGGCAAGCAATTCACGGATACGGATATCGTTCGGACCCGTACCCGAAAGGGGGTCGATAACGCCGTGTAAAACGTGATACACGCCCTTAAATTCGCGCAATTTTTCAATCGCCAAGACGTCTTTGGGTTCTTTGACGACGCAAATGACGCTTTTATCGCGAACGCGACAAATAGAACATTCCTCGTCTTCGGTGAAATTACCGCAAATTTTGCAATATTTTACTTTGCGTTTTACGCCCAAAATGGCGTCGGCAAACGCGCGCGCTTCCGACTCGGGCATATCGATAATTTTATAGGCGTACCGTTGCGCCGTTTTTTTGCCCACGCCGGGCAATTTGGAAAACTCGTTGACGAGCTTTCCGATAGGTTCGATAAAAATATCCATTTTTTAATCCTTTTTTTTAATGGTAGCCTCTTTATCCTACCGAGGCGAAATTGAGCGTATCTCAAACGCTTACGCGTTGGTTTGCGCAACCTGCGGTTGCTTGTCGGAAGGCTTTGTTCCGTCTTACGACGGCGATTGCCATCGAGGCGCAAAGACGCTGTCTTTGCAATCTGCAAGGGAATAACTTCTCACGCAAGGCAAGGTGAACCTTGCGCTCGGTCACCGTTCGCGCGAAACATATGCGCTTAACTCTTTCCCACGCCCCTACAAAGCATTATCAATGCTTTGCTTTACGGGTAGCTCGTCCTCAACCTTTTGACTTGGGTTTCCGTTCGCCGACAAGGTCGGCAAGAACGCTTACGCGTTGGTTGCGCAACCTGCGGTTGCTTTTGGGAAGGCTTTATTCCGTCTTACGACGGCGATTGCCATCGGGGCGCAAAGGCTCTGCCTCTGCACTCCGCAAGGGAATAACTTCTCACGCAAGGCAAGGTGAACCTTGCGTTCGGTCACCGTTCGCGCGAAACATATGCGCTCACTCATCTCGCCCCTACAAAGCATTATCAATGCTTTGCTTAACGGGTAGCTCGTCCTCAACCTTTTGACTTGGGTTTCCGCACGCCGTAAAATGCAGAGATGCGAGCAGTTCAAGGCGTTGCGAAGGAGCTTACAGATAGTAAGTGACTGAGCAACAACGCCACGGGCTTCCGCACGCCGTAAAATGCGTAGATGCGAGCAGTTCAAGGCGTTGCGAAGGAGCTTACAGATAGTAAGTGACTGAGCAACAACGATGAAATGCGACGCATATACGCGTTTTACTTACAACATTCCGCCGAGGCCACCCATATCCCCATACTTGCCCATCTTTTCTTCGTAGACTTTGTCCGCTTTTGCGTAACCGTCGTTAATCGCCGCCATAATTAAGTCTTCTAACATTTCCACGTCGGTAGGGTCTACCACGCTCTCGTCTAATTCAATACCGTTGATGATTTTTTTTGCGTTCATATATACAACGACCGCTTCCCCCGCCGCCGTACCGACAATTTCCCAATCGTCTAATAACGCCGCCGTTTTTTCCATTTCTTCTTGCATTTTTTGCGCTTGACGCATCAAATTTTGCATTCCGTTGTTTCCACCTTTAAATCCAGCCATTTTTTATAATTCCTCCAATCGTCGTTTTTACTTTTTTTTATTTATTTTTCGCTTTATTTTATTTCCATTTTCACGCCGTCAAAATCCTGTTTGAGCGTTTCCAAACCCTTGTTGAACGAGTCCGTCTGCTTTCCGCGCAGTTTAATGGCAAATCCGTCTTCTTGAACGCCAATCCCCGCAAACGAATTTTTAATCATTTCGTAATGCTCGCTTTTTAGTAACGAACGGTACATCGTTTCGCTGTCCGTATACAACGCCAACACTCCGTCTTCGTACGCATAATCCAAATCCATACAAATGGTGAACACCACTCCGCTCTTTCCCGTTTTCCGCAAATACCGTAAGAAAGTACCGAACGTCGCTTTTGCGTCACCGCTTGCGTGCGGTTTGACCGAAACGGGTTTCTCCGCCACCGCTTTCGCCTCTTCTTTGGGCACGAACCCGCCTCCAAAATACGCGCTCCCGCCCGTTTCTTCCTCGTCAGGCGGTAAGGGTAATTCCTCTTCCATCGGCGCGTCCTCTTCTTCTACCGTCGGCGCGGGCGGTACGGGGGGCATAGGCGGTACGGGAGGGATAGGTACGCTTGCCAAAGCAGGCACTTCGCCTCGAACGACGACGCCGTTCTCCAACGCTTTTTCCAAAGCGGAAATACGCGCTAACAGTCCTTCGAGCGTATAATCGGTTTGGGGCATACTCGCCTTTAAAACCGCCGTTTCAAACAATACGCGAGGCGAAGACGAGTATTTTACCGTCTGTTCCACTTCCGCAAAAATCTCGGTGGCTCTCAGCAAAGCGTGCGCGTCCGTTTCCTTGGCTATTCGAAGCACTTCCGCGTACGATTCGTCGGGCAACGCCAAGATATTTTTACCGTCGCGACAGGTTTTTGCAACCGCGCAAGAATTTAAAAAGTTCATTATGTCCTTAATCAGCACGCCGACGCTTTTTCCCGCCGACAAAAATTGTTCCGCAAGCGAAAACGCATCCCCCGATTTCCCTGAAAGCGTCGCCTCGCAAAAGGAGGCAATCGCCTGAAAATCCGCTCCGCCCAACACGCTTGCAACGTCCTCGTAGGTAAGCGTACCGCTCGTATACGAAACGCAGGTATCGGCGATGGAAAGCATATCTCTTACGCTCCCTGCGCCTGCGCGGGCAATCGCGGAAATAGCCGTTTGCTCGTATTTCTTTCCGATGCTGTCCAAAACGAACTTCAAGCGTTCTTCCAAATCCTTTTGAGGGATAAGTTTAAAATCAAAACGCATACAGCGGGATAAAATGGTCGCGGGAATTTTCGACGCTTCCGTCGTCGCCAAAATAAATACCGCGTGGGAGGGCGGTTCTTCCAGCGTTTTTAAAAGGGCGTTAAACGCGCCCGTCGAAAGCATATGCACCTCGTCGATGATATATACTTTATATCGACCGCCTACGGGCGGATACTGCACCTTTTCCCGCAAATCACGCATTTCGTCAACGCCGTTATTCGACGCCGCGTCAATTTCCGAAATATCCAAATTGGAAGGGTCGGACAACGCTTTACAAGACGCGCAATTTCCGCACGCCGAACCGTTTATCGGATTTTCACAGTTGATTGCCGTTGCAAAAATTTTGGCAATACTCGTCTTTCCCGTTCCGCGCGGACCGCAAAACAAATACGCGTGCCCGATTCTGCCCGTTGCAATCTGGTTTTTTAAAACGGTAACGATATGTTCTTGTCTTACCACGTCGTTAAGCGTTTTCGGGCGAAACGCCCTGTATAAAGCCAAATACGCCATTTTATTTCTCCCCGTCCTTTCTTTTCACTAACGTTTTACGCAATTTTTCTTTACTTCTCTGCACGGCGTTGTCCACGCTCTTGTATTCTTTGCCCGTCATCGTGCAAATCTCCGTGTTCGTCGCGCCGTCCATATACATCGTGAATACTTTAAATTCCATATCCGTAAGCACACGGCTCATCAGTTCGTTCAATTCCCGTCTTTCGTCTTCTTCTAAAATCGACCGTTCGGGGTCTAAACACAAAACCCCCTCGCCGTCGGAAATGGGCAGAGCGTCGTTTAAAGGATTGTTTTGACCCGACGCCTTTTTTACTTCGTCTACGATACGGCGATACACGCATAAATAGGCGAAATTTTTAAAACTCATACCCTCGATTTCCTGATAATCGGCTACCGCTTGCGCCAAACCTATCATTCCGACTTGAATCAAATCTTCTGTTTCTCCGCCCTTAAGAAAAAATTTACGGGCGCAGGAACGAACGGTTTTTTGATAGCGTAACAGCAGTTGTTCCTGCGCCTTTTTATTGCCCTCTTGAAAGAGTTTTACCAATTCCTCGTCCTTGTAAGTTTCCATCTTTTCTTCCCTTTATTTCAAACGGTTTCTTACCACTTCGTACACCGCAATTCCCAACGCAACCGACGCGTTGAGCGAATTGACCTTTCCCTGCAAAGGAATGGAAAGCGTCTTATCGCATTTTTGTTTGGTCAAGCGTTTTACACCGCTATCCTCGCCCCCTACGACGAGCGCCACGTTCCCTTCGAAATTTTCTAAATAAATATCCTCACCGCCAGCCTCTAACGCGTATACCCAATACCCGTTCTTTTGCAAGGTTTCCACCGCTTGATTTAAATTGGCGACCTTTGCCACTTTGATATGCTCCGCCGCGCCTGCGGAAATACGGATAACGCTTTCCGTCACCGACGCGCTACCCGATTTGGGAATGACTACGCCGTCCGCGCCCGCACATTCCGCCACACGCAAAATGCTACCTAAATTATGCACGTCTTCTATACCGTCGCAAAGCACGATAAACCCGCCCTTTTCGCTTTTTTTGTTCGCGATAATATCCTCTAAATCGAAATACTCGTAATCGGTGGTAAAGGCAATTACGCCTTGATGTCTTTTGGAAACGCTCTCTTTGTCCAATACCTGCTTGTCCACGAATTGTACGCGAATATTACGCTTTCTCGCTTCGGCAAAAATCATCATAGCCGAACCCTGCGCGCCCTTTTCTATAAGCAATTTATCTATGTTTTTTTCCGTTTTCAGCAATTCTAAAACTGCGTTTCTTCCTTCCGTTTTCATACTTTCCTCTCTTTAAGGCTTGTACGCTTTCACCGCGTCTTGACCTTTCAACTGTTCTTCTTCAATAAACGATAACAAATACGATATCCGTTCCAAATCCCCCAACAAATACAAATACCCTAATACCGCCTCAAAACCGGTAGAACGGGCGTACTCCACAACGCTTGCGTTTTTGCTTTTCGTCGGTTTTTTGGCGTTTCTTCCACGCCTATACACCTCTTCTTCTTCTTGGGTAAACAGCGAGGAAACCTTATCCAAAAAAGCGCTTTGTCCTTTTGCCGAAAGCAAGCGCACCGACGCCCTGTGCAACGAGGATGTTTTGCCCGAATTGGATTTCACGAGCGCCTCCCGCACGAACAGGGTATATACCGCGTCGCCTAAAAAAGCCAAAGTTACGGCGTTCACACGCGACGCTTCCGCCCTTTCATATTCCTTTCCTTTCGTAAACACAATCGCTACTTTCTCCCAAAAATTTCTTATTTTATAGTATACTATAAACGAAAAAAAATAGCAAGCGTTTTTCAGTCCTTTTACACGGCATTATCCGACAAATACGCCATAACGCCTTCCACGATAGTCCCCGCCAACCGCTTTTGCCAAGCCTCGCTTACGAGCAATTCCTCGTCTAACGGACTCGACAAAAATCCGCACTCGATAATCACCGACGGAACGGGCAGAATATTTAACATAAAAAATTCCCCCGCCGTTGCCCGTCGCGCTTTTACTCGCTCCGTTTGGTATAAACCGTTCAATTTTTCTTGCAACGCTACCGCGAATTTCTTACCGTTTGCCGATTTTTTGCTATAAAACACCTGCGCTCCGCGCTGGCTTTTGGAGGGGTATTTGTTTTGATGAACGGACAACACGAGCATCGGTTTTTCCTCTAAAATAATCTCCTTCCGCTTTTCCATATCCCGTTTTTTAAAGCCTTTCGCCGTCGTGCCGTAAAGCCCTGCTTCCGTCTTTCGCGTAAGCACGACTTCAAATCCCGTCTTCTCCAATTCCTCTTTGAGCAAAAGCGTAATCGCCAAATTCAAATCGCTTTCTTTCACTCCCGTCCGAACGCCCGTCACGCCCCCGTCAATCCCACCGTGCCCTGCGTCTAACACGATTTTCATTTTAGACGAACTCTCCGAAAACACCGAAACGGGCGCGCGCAACGCGCGCACGCATAACGCCACCGCAGTCACAAACGCCATTATCACCGCCATCGACGCGGTAATTATCATTTTTTGCATACCTTTCATATCCTTATTGTATGCGAACGCGTCGTAAAATAGTATAACGCCCGTCCCTCTATTTTGGACGGGCGTACGCCTTATAAAAATTTTAAATCCGAACCCTCCAAACGGCAACGGTAATCCGTTTCCGGGTTGTGTTTCTTCTCCTTCGTTTCCCCTTCTTGGGCAACCTCTTTTTTTGCGCTTTCCTCTCCGTTTACAACACTTTTGTCCTCCGTCTTTTTTTCTTCCTGCGAAAGCTTGGGCGGATTAGACGCCTCGCGCGCCCAGTCGTTATAAATCTCCCACGCCGACGAGGTGGCAATTCTCCCTACCCCCAAACGGCTTAACGCCTGAAATTGCTCGGTTTTTTCCACGCCCGTCACTTCCAACGAACACCCGTTCGTTAAATCTAAACGCAACCGCTCGCAACCTTCGAAATAAGGAATACTAAAAAAGGTAGCCCCTGCCTCCGAGGCAATCCGCGCGACCCGTCCAAGCGAAGTCAACGACCCTGCCCGTCCCACGCGCACTTTTAACGCCGTCTTTCCGAGTTGCCTTTTCACCCGTTTGACCTCCCGACGGATTTCCCCGTATCGGCAACAGTCCAAAAGGGAAGGAGCAAGCACGAGGGTAACTTCTTGCGCTCCGCGCTTGGAGGCGAGCTTTGCCTCAAAGGCTTTCACTTTGCTTACCGTTTCCCCGTCGCCACCGATTACGCAGTCCGTTTTCACACCGCTACCGTTTAAATAGTAAGTAGCTTGCGTAAGTTTGGTGATAGGAATTTTTACCGACGCCTGCTTTAAGCGTACCGCACGTTCGCAAACCCGTTGCATATCCTCGCCCCTGCCCACGACCGCGACCGAACGCGCAATCGCAGACGAAAGCTCCGCAAGCCGTTTGTTACGCTTATACGCGTGAAATTCTGCAAGTTCGGAGGCTGTCAGCGCCGTCGTTTTCTCTTTCGTTTGCACTAAATTTTGATTCGTTTGCATTTCCATAGCTTGATTATGCGACAAATGTTCTCCGTTTAATCCAAATCCCGTCAATTTGTGACAGTAAAAACGCCGTATACTTTCCTTATGCATACTTTATTGTCTTCCCCCGTAAAGGGCGTCCTCTTTCTTACACTCCTATTCCTTTTATGTTTTGCGCTCGTACATATCGCAAGGCTGGTCGCGTTTGGTCAAAAATACCGCAAAGAACGCAACGCTCCGCCCGCCGAACCGCAAAAAACGCCTCCGCCTGAAAAGAAAGCTCCTCCGCAAGCGGAAGAGCCTATCTACTATATCGTCGAACGCAAAAAACGCACGAAATCAACTTACGGCGAACCCAAACGCATCAATTTTAAGTAAACCTTACAAGTCAAACGGATTGGTGTTTTCGTTCCACACCCTTCGCAACTCGTCCACGACGGGCTTGTATTGATTTACCAATTCTGCGTTCTCCCTATTGAATATATCCGCCGAAGTATCCAATAACGTTTCCAATTCCCCTTCCGTCGCACCATGATAGCGTAAGTCTTTTTGCAAACTCTTAATTAACGCCAAACGAAAAGTTTGATACATATCTTCATATAACGGGTCAACCGTTAAATGACTATGCAACCGCAAATAGCGATGTACCCAAGTCGCCAAATCTTTCTCCCAACCTTTATAACCTGCTTTTCTTTTGTTTTTCATTTTATTTTTCCTCGTTATACAAATTATAGCATACCTATTTAGGTATGTCAAACCTTTTTAGGTATATTTATGAGAAAATAATACTATGTTTAAAGATATACTTTTAGATTTAATGAACGAACGCAACCTAAATCAACGCCAACTTGCTCAAAAAGCAAACATACCGCCCACAACGATTAGCGGTTGGCTCAACGCAGGACGATTGCCTGATTATAACGCGCTGATAAAACTTTCCAAGTTTTTCGGAGTAAGCGGTGATTTTCTTTTGGGATTAGAAGATTGATAACGAAAAACCCAGCCTTGCCGATAATTTCGGCAAGGCTGGGTTTATAAAACGCTCGTTTACGCTTTTTCTATTTCGCCCGTTTCGTCGTTGTACTTTTCCAAATTACCGCCGTCCGTCCAAAGCCGTTCGAGGTGATAAAAAAGTCTGGTTTCGTCGTTGAAAATATGCACGATAACGTCACCGTAATCAATGACCGCCCAACGCCCGTCGCGCACGCCTTCCGTACGAGAAGGCACAAGCCCTAACTCTCTTTCTACGAGTTCTTCCACCCGTTCGCCCATCGCGCGGATTTGCGGAGCGTTGCTACCGCTTGCTACGACGAAATAATCGCATAAATCCGTCTTTTCGCGCACGTATAAACATACGATATCCTTACCGCGTTTATCCGCCAACGCTTTACATACCTGCAACGCCAACGCCTTGCTCGTTACTTGATTTTCCATAACTGTATTTCTCCTTTATTTTTTTCGATAATATGCATACGCCTCTAAAGTAAGCGGATAAATATCCGCTCCTTTTTTTTGCAAAAACGCCACCGTTTCTTCCAAGGCTTTCACCAAACATCCGTCTAAATCGTCCCCCTTCCAAAAAAGGTCGCGCAATTCGTCCACGCCCTCGTACGAACGACCTTCCTCCACCATATCGGCAAGGAAAATAAGTTTTTCCAATTCGCCCATCGCCGTCCGCCCGCTCGTATGATAGCGTATCGCGTCTAAAATTTCCCTATCCGTTATCCCGAAAAAGCGTTCGGCAAGATACGCGCCCTGAAATTGATGTACGACGCTTTCAGGCACTTCGCCCCATTCCGTCGGCAACGAAAACTTTTCTAAAAGCGGACTGTTTTGGGGTAAATTTTTCGCGCAATCGTGAAAGAGCGCGGAGGTAATCGCTTTTTTCTCGTCAATTTTTAACGATACCGCGCGTTTGGCGGAAACCTTTGCTACGCGCAAACTGTGCAAGCGTCTGTCTTCCTTTTCCAGCGCCAACGCTTCTTTGGCGTTCGGAACGGCGTACAAGCCCGTTTCCGTAATATATTCGGCGATATTTTCGGGCATAAACGGCGTTAAAGGCATACCTGCCCCTGCCAAAACACGAATTTCGGTAGAGGAAACCGCCTGTCCGTTATAATCAATCGTCACGAATTTTTTGCCGAATTTCTCCCAAAACCAACCGTTTTCCTTTTCCGCCCAACCGAGTTTTTCCTCGCGCGCGCATACGGCGAGCGTTACGTTATTTACGATATCTTGCGGATTTTTCCAAGTGGGAAAATCACGCAACATATCCGTCCCCACCAAAAAGAAAAGTTCCGCGTTCTCGTATTTTTCTTTAAAATGCCGACAGGTTAAATAGGAATAGCTCGTTCCCTTTTGAGAAATTTCGTAATCGCTAACTTCTACCTTATCAAACGGCGCAAACGCGCGTTTGCACATCTCCAAGCGCACGCTATCGGGCGAAAGACTTTTTCCCCGTTTATGCGGAGGCGCGTACGCAGGAATGACGAACAGTTTATCTAATCGTAAGCTTTGTAACGCGTGACGAACGAGCGCGATATGTTCGTTATGCACGGGGTCGAACGAACCGCCGAAAAGTCCAATCCGCATACCCTTCCTCCTTTTATTTGTCTTTTTCTAATATTATACAATATATTTTTCATTTTTTCAAGTATAAAAGCCCAAAAATCCGTCAAAAATCAAAATATGAAAAAATCCGCTTTTATTTCAGACGTATTATTTGCATTTTTACTCGTAGCCGTCTTTACCCTTTGCCTCTTCCGCTACCTGCGTATTCCTATGCTCCCCGCCTTTTTGCTCTGCCTGCTTTGCGGTACGCTTTCCGCTATGGGCGTCGGAACGCTATTACAAGCCAAACGCAAAACGCTGTTTTTAAAGCAATCGGAAGAATCGCAAAAGGAGCGTCTGCTCACCCACCTCGCGTTACTCTCCGACGAACAAAAAACGAACTATTTTCAAGAAATTTTCTCGCGCGAAGGGGAAGTCAAACGCTTTTCCCGTCTGCGCCTTGCCACGCAAAACGCCTTTTACTTTTTATATTTCCGTTTTTCCCCCGTCACCGCCGACGAAGTAGCGAGCGTGTCCAGACTCAAAACCGCCCAAGACAAGGTACTGCTTTGCAACCGTATCGACGAAGGCGCGGTAGAACTTTGCGCAAAGCTCAACATCCGCTTGCAAACGGGCGAAAGCGTATATAAAAGAATAAAAGAAGCGAACGCCCTGCCCCAAACCTATCTTGGCGAAGAGCAAAAAGAAAGCAAGCGCAAGCGTCGAATCCGATTTTGCTTTGCTAAAAGCAACGCAAAGCGTTTCTTTATCGGAGGCGCGTTGATTTTGCTTACCTCCCTTTTTACCCCGTTCCCTTATTATTATTTTATTACGGGCAGTATTTTACTCGTCGTCGCCTTGCTCATCCGCATTTTCGGCTACTCGTAAGCGCAAAAACGCCTGCCCCAAGTATTCGATTACGTCGGTGGCAATAAGGGAATATTCCCCGTACCGTTCTTCTGCAAGTTCCGCGGAAAGCCCTGCCAAATACGCGCCGGCCGTTCCACCGTCAAAAGCGGATAATCCTTGCGCGCAAAGCCCTGCGATAAGCCCGGAAAGCAAATCTCCGCTACCGCCCTTGGCTTGCCCTGCCGTTCCGCGTTCGTTTATTACCGTTTTTGCGCCGTCCGTTATCACCGTATACGCGTTTTTCAATAGTACGGTAATTCCCCACTCGCGCGCGTATTTTTCCGCAACCGTAACGGGGTTTTGTAAAATCTCTTCTACGCTTTCCCCCGTCAACCGAGAAAATTCTTTACAATGTGGCGTAATCAAGACGTCGCATTTTTTATTTGCAAAGATTTTCGCTAAGCCTTCCCGTTTATACTCAGCCAACGAGTTTAAAGCGTCCGCGTCCAAAATCAACCGCCCCGTAAACGATTGCAGTACCCGTTCCGTAAAATCGGCAAGCGATACGCTTACCCCCATACCCATTCCTATCGCCACCGCGTCAAAACCGCGAAACGCGCCACCATCTTTAAGCGACAGCGGTAAAATAATCGCCTCGGGCATTTGCAGGGCGTAACTCGCCCGTTCTTTTATCGGCGTGAACAAATAGGTATACCCTGCGCCCGAACGCAAACACGCTTTCGTCGAAAGCACGGGCGCGCCTAAAAATTCCTCGCTCCCTGCTACGATTGCGGATTTCCCGTAACACCCCTTATGCGTGTTGCGGTTGCGTTTTGGCAATAATTTTGCCACCCGTTTTGCCGTTATCCCGTTTTTTAATTCGTCCATTTTCCTCTCTCCTAAACGCTTACGGATACTTCGCCGGCGGAGAAAACGCGCTCGCCGTCCTTCGTTTGCGCAAGCAACTCCCCCCGTTCGTTTACGCCCAAAAGTCGCGCCCGTATTTCGCCGTCCGCCGTCCGTATTTTTATCTTTTCGCCCGTCCAGCCCAAATACGACCCATACTTTTGCGACAAATTTTTCCCGAACAGTTTTTCAATCAATCGACTTTCCACCGCGCTTATCTCTATCGGCGCGCCTATCACCGTTTGCATCGTCGTGGCAACTGCGCAAAGTTCTTCTTCCAACGCGTTATTGACGTTTAACCCCACGCCGACGCACGACGAACGCAACCAACTCCCCGAAAAAACGTTCTCCGTCAAAATACCGCAAATTTTTTTATTCGCTACGAAAATATCGTTGGGCCATTTAATTTTTGCTTGCACCGAAAACTCCGCAAGCGTTTCACAAACGGCAACCGCCGTATGTTGCATCACTTCAAACGCTCTGCTAGCAGGGAAATGCTCGTAAAAACGCAACGCCGTCATATACAAACCACCCTCGCCCGAAGAAAAACTGCGTCCTTTCGTCCCCTTTCCTTGCGTTTGCCGTTTGGCTATCGCCAATAAATTTTTCCCTTCTCCGCGCCGTCCTTTTGCGTAATCTTGCGTAGACGGGATACTGTCAAAACGCACCGTTTCGTACTCTACTTTTTCGTTCATCTAATACCTGCCCCCTTTATTCCCCGTCCAAATCGGCAAGCTCCGACAACGCGCTTTTCGCCGTTTCATAGGTAAATCCTTTGCTCATTAGATAGCGGAACGCCTTAGAAAGCGTTTCTTTATCCGCGTTCTTTCCGCGCATATATTTTTCTAAAATTTTTCGCGCGGCGTCCTCCTGCGTTTCCTCGTTCAGGTTTTCCAACGCGCCGTCTATCTCCTCTTCCGACACGCCTTTGGCTTTTAATTCCATTCGGATAAGCCGTTCGCCCTTTTTTGCGCCCTGCGCTTCCACGTAACTTTCCGCGTATTCCGAATCGTTTAAGAAATTATATCCGCGCATCTTTTCTAACACGAACTCCACTACGGCGGGCAAATATCCCTTTTTCGACAAGAAATCCCGTATTTGCTTTTCCGTTTTCCGCGTCGCGCAAAGATGCGTAAGCGCTTTATCCAGCGCCGTATTTTTTTCGCTTTCCAACTGTATTTCCGATAAAAAAACGGGGTCGACGGTCTGTCCCGCCTTTAAACGGTATTTTATCGTCGTTTCCAAAGTCAATCCGCAATAAAACCGCCCGTCGATAAAAATATTGCACCGCGTTTTATCCTTTAATTGTGGCGTAATCGCCGTAATCTCGTTCACCGCCGACCTCCCAAATCGTCTATATTTATATTATTGTAACACGAACGGAAAAAAAAGTCAACGAAGAAAATTACGGAATTGTAACGCAATCCGTTTACTTTCCCAAAAAAATATGCTACAATATTATTATTGGGAGCCTTATCAATGGCTATGTCACAGAGAATGGTTGATTAACAAAAAATCTTTTTTTGTGTGTTTTTACGAGAAAAATGCAAGAAAGACAAATATTTTGTGAGCGCGCGTACTTGACTTGTACGAAAGCGAGCAAAATACGAAGTATTTCGTAGGATTTTTCCGTAAAAAATCAACCAAGTGACG